>JBDUUL010000009.1 GCA_039938515.1 Nitrososphaera sp.
GCGCTGAACTGGCTGCTTACGTTCTGGCTGCTGCTGATGCCGTATGCATGAAGTACGTACAGCTCGGCAGAGCTTCCTGCAGCATAGCTGATGGTGCCGGTATAGACAGAGTCGGTTGGTGCAAGGATGGTTGCAAAGCCGGTAGAGTTGCTTGCTATGGTGCCCTGCTGGACAATAGAGCTTCCAGATGCTGGAGCTGCGGTTGTGGTCGAAGCAGTCGAAGTTGCGTTAGACTGGGTGTTGTTGCTGGCTGGCGCTGGCGTCATTACGTTGACTGATATTGTGTCGTTCGAGGTTTTGCCTGATTTGTCCATTACTGTTGCAACGATGTTGTGCTTTCCATCTGCAATTACAGAAGCGGCAAATGTCCAGTTGTCGGTGCCCTTTGCAAGAGCGGCAGCACCGCCGTCAACGCTAACGGTTACGTTGGCCAGTTCAGTACCGCTGGCTGTGCCGTTTACAGAGAATGAACGGCTGCTAACTGTTGAATCGTTCACCGGACTTGTAATTTTGATTGTAGGAGCAGTGTTTGTCGAGTTGCCTGAAGTTGATGTTTGGTTGCTTGTGGTGTTTGTCGAATTTCCTGCCGATTGCGCGCTTGCATAGTGCGCAAGGGAGGCCGAGCCGATTGCCGCAAACGCTATTGTTGCTGCAACAGCGAGCGCAATGGCTACTGTAAAGTTCTGACTTTTCATGTCATTAACGAAGGGAAGCGAGTTTACACTTATCGATTTTAATAGAAGGTGACAGTATGCTCGATAAGATAAATGCCATTAGTATCAGCCACGCGTCGGCTTTTATTGTAAAAAGTATCAAGAAACATAAATTTGGAGTCTCAATTCTCGTCGAAAACCATCTGCCATTCTATTGGCTAGCTGGCGGCCCGCTTCAATTCTTATCCCGTCTTCTTATGGATGGCGTGACGGGATTCGCGTGGGTGCGGCGGGCGAGCTATGTCAAAACCTTTAAATTCTGAACTAAGGATTGATGCTTTAAATGACCGTTATAAACAAGACCATCGAAATTAACGCGCCAGTCTCCGAGGTGTTTACGTATTTTGCAAGGCCGGAACACATGGCGGATCAGTTCCCGGAGAACATGGGCTTGAGCGTAATACCGGTCGAAGTTAAGAACGGTTTTGGCGTTGGAACGATTTTTAGGATTAGCGGCGATTTTGATGGCAAACGGCTTGAGTGGGATTGCGAAACCAACGAGTACGTTCCACAGAGAAAGATCGTAGCCAAAATGATTGAAGGTCCTTTCAAGCAGTGGCAGATCACCGTAAGCTTTGAGGAGCTTGGCGAGAAAAAGACCAAGACTGGAATGGAAGTAGAGTACGACATGCCGATGGGACCGCTTGGCAACTTTATCGACAAGGTGAAGCTGAAAAAGATTGCAGAGCGCGGTATGGAAAACGGTCTGTTGCGGGTCAAGGCGTTGCTGGAAGGCACGGGCTCAATTCCGGTCTACATTACGCTTGATGCCTACAGGCACATCCTTCGAGAGAAGGAAAAGCTGAACTGCTCGGTGTCTGAAGCAATAGTAAAGATAATCGAACAAAAGCAGCAGACGGCCAAAGTTTCTTAGGCGCCTGCTTTTACGCCTTTATTCTCTTTTCCGCTAATCCGAAAATATTTTTGGCAATGCTGGTTCTAGTTTGATTTAAATTGAACTTTATCCACGAAAATTTCTGCAGGGTTCGTAGCTCAGCCAGGTAGAGCGTCTGGCTCTTAACCAGTCAGCAGTTTCGCAAATTCTGGGTTAAAATGTCGTGGGTCCGAATCCCACCGAACCCGCTTCTCTCAAGCACCTTAGATTAGACTCGACCTACATACCTGCAAACTGGAACATGAATGCAGCCCTGACCGAACCACTCGAGCATTTTCTAAACGCTGTAGGCAGTCAGGAGACCAAGCGGCAGTATCGGAAGAAGATAGAACTGTTCCTGTCGAGAGTCGAGATTGAAGGAACAGGAAATGAGAGCCAAGCAGCAAATCGAAACTTGTCGTGATTCCAATCCTTGTTCCCTTGACGCTGATTTGCGGTGTTTATTAGGGATTCAGAAGCCAAACCCCTAGGTTTAGGAGGGATGCGAATGCGACCCATCCAACATATGGCAACAAAATGAATGATGCGGTTCTTGATATTTTATGAAAGATAATTACTGTCGCCGCGATGCTTGCCAGCAATATTACGATCTCTACAAATGCAAGTTGAGGAGACCTCAGACTAAAGAATAGAAATGACCAAAGCACATTCAGGCCTAGCTGGAGTCCGAACGCAGTAAATGCAGCAGGTCTTATACCAAGTTTGCTCCTGTCGATCACTGTTCTTCTCCAAACAAGGTACAAGGATACTCCCATCAGCACATATAGCACCGTCCATGCAGGACCAAAGACCCAATTTGGAGGAGTGAACCAGGGTTTTTCAATCAATTGATACCATGTTGCAATAGAACTGGCTGTTAGGGCAGCACCAATTGCTCCCGCGGATAAAGGGATTGCAACTGAAATTGCCAGACGTATGAGAGCCCGATTGTTACCAAGAGCCTCCGAAAAGGACTTTTGCCCGACCATATGTGAGTGGTATTTTCTTTTTATAATAATAGTAAGCATGCATTGCAATGCAGTGTATCTGGTTCCCAAGCACAGAATTATCACAGTGAATCTAGAACTTTACGTGACAAGCTTTGGTGCGAGCAACAACCGGATCGCCAAATGGTCATCGCGTTTTCGACCTAGAAGTCATTTAGCCAGTTCAGCGGTAAAATCCCATTTTTGACCAATTTTCCTTTAAGGTTGGCAAAACGATTGGTTGCAAGTACATAGGCTCCTCTATTAGAACTCCCAATGATGTAATTGGTGGCAGGCTATTCGAACCTTGGCAATATTGCAGGAATCTAAATCTCGTTATCGCAGACTCTGGCAAAGGAAATTTAATGAAAAATATATGACCTCAATCGAATGAATCGAGAGCACAAATGAAGGCAGCAGTTTACCGGGAGCATAGCAAGGATCCCAGGCAGGTTGTGAAAATTGAAGAAGTCGAGACGCCAAGGCCAAGACCAAACGAGGTGTTGGTGAAGGTCGAAGCGGCATCATACAATTACAATGACCTGTGGGGAATATGGGGTCAGCCTATCAAGATTCCCATGCCTCACATTTCAGGGAGCGACATCGCAGGCACTGTAGCGGAGGTGGGCGAGAATGTGACCGGCAATATCAAGGCCGGAGACAGGGTTGTTTCATATCCGAACCTGACCTGCAGGGTCTGTTACGAATGCACGTCTGGCAGAGAATACGACTGTTCTGACCGGAAGGTGTGGGGCTTTCAGACCGGACCGCTCTGGGGGGGTTTTGCCCAGTACACGCACCTGCCGGAAGTAAACGTCGTAAAGATACCTGACGAGGTGTCGTTCAATGACGCGGCGGCCATCTCCATGGTCGGGATGACTGCGTGGCACATGCTTGTTACCCGTGCAAGGATAAAACCGGGCCAGACCGTTCTAATTATGGGCGGGGGCAGTGGCATGGGAATAGCAGGGATTCAGATCGCAAAATTGTTCAATTGCGATGTAATCGCCACGGCGGGCAATAAGGAGAAAATGGACAAATGCCTTGAGCTTGGGGCCGATTTTGCTGTCAACCACAGGGAGCCGGGCTGGCACAAGGAGGTACGCAAGATTACGAACAAGCAGGGAGTGGACCTCGTCTTTGAACACATCGGCAAGTCCACTTTTCCGGAGGAGGTTGGCCTGCTGAAGATGGGAGGGACACTGGTGTCAACAGGCGCAACCACCGGCTATGATTCTCCTTTGGACCTCCGGTATCTGTTTTTCAAAGGTATCAACCTGCTTGGCGCCACACAGGGAACAAGGGCAGGCCTGGAGGAAGTCATAAGGTGGGTGAGCAGGGGCATGATAAAGCCCACGATCGACACGGTTTATCCCTTCAGCCAGATGGTCGAGGGCCATGTCAAGATGGCAGATTCACAGCTGTTCGGCAAACTGCTTACGACTCCGCAGAGAATATGAGCAGATAAAGACAAGGCTCCAGTCTGGGCCTCCGGTGGCAAGGACGCCGGCGCGGTTACTTTTTTTGTTTGATTTGACCCCGAGACTGGATATCCTCCAGTCCTCACTCATGCGGCCTGGTTATCGCTTTTCCTGTCAATCTTTATGTCCGGGCGAGTTGGCCTTTTCCCTTCGGCTGCGTCCAGCCCCCTTTGACCTGCGGATCGAAGCTTTTCCTCATCCTTTAGCTCCCGATTGAGCAGGAAACTCAAGACTGCCCGGATGCCGACTATTATTGCAACTACTTCAAGCGATTGCAGGGTGGGATTAAGAATAGTCTTTAGGACATCGCCTGCGATAAAGAACTCAAGCCCAGTAAGTATCCTCGTAGTAAACTGTTGTTTGATCGAGTGCTGATTGAGCCCAGCCTGCTTTACGTCGCGCGCTTCGACCTGTATCAGAAAAATCAGGGTCACGATCGCCCCGTAGGCTATTATGCCGACTCCTATTAGGTCCAAGCCGAGTGAAATTGGCTGAATGATCCGGGCAACAGGTAGCCCGTCTGCCACCGTCTGCTTGATTAGCGGACCAAAGAAAAGTTGCACTGCTAGGTACTTTCCCCTGCATTTCTGGCTCAAAATAGGATAAATCGGTTAACCGTTGTCTGTGGGCTGGCTGTTCAATGCGGCCCGTAGATAATTTGTTCACCGTCTTTATATGCAAGAGATATCCCGCATGTAGTTATATAAGGCGCTGGCCGCCGGACCGGATTGGTGTGTGAGGGATCATCCTTTCGGATGAAGATCAGGCCCGGGCCAGCACCATATTATAGCGCGCCATGACTATAATTGTTCATTGGTCTGCAGCATGTTCTGTTCTGGACACTGCCTTCATTGTATGTCGCCCTTGGGGTTTGAGTCGGCAAACGTGGTATAATCTTCTGAAGCCACGGCATCCCGCTTTCGTGCTCTGACGAACTTTAATTATCAAAAGATATTTTTCTGTACTTTTTGTCTCAAAGCGCTTTAACCCTTATCGGGCATGCTTGACCGTGACAGAAAGAGAATACAAAGAGAAAATCAAGAACGATGCCGACGAGCAGAAAGTAGAACGCGAATTCAAGGATGAATTCGGAAACAAGGTAAAAGAAAAGCACGAAGTAAAGTACGATTAGGACTCGCCACGACTGTCAAAGGACAGTCAATGCCTTCTTTTTGTTATTTCCTTTCGAGTATGCAGACGGCCCTACTTGTGGCCCGAAGCCAGATCTAGCAGCTTTTGGATCAAGTCGCTGACCGTGATTGGCTTTTTCAAAAAGCACCTTACCTCGTCAAGGAACGGGAACGCCTTGCTGAATTCCGGCCGGTAGGTTTCAAACGCGGTAAGGAAACAAACTTTGACGGTGGTGTCGACGTTGCGGATCTTTTGGTACAGCTCAAAGCCGTTAAGGCCCGGCATTCGTATGTCAAGCATCAGGAGGTCAAACATCCCCGGTTTGAACGCCGCAAGGGCCTTGAGCGGGTCGTTAAAGGTAGTAACGATAAACTCGTTACGCTCGAGGCCAATCTTGAAAATGCTGGTGATGTCCTCTTCATCGTCCACAATCATGACTCGGTATTTTTTCGTCTGAGTCGCCTGCACAGCGTTATCCTTCCTCGTGCCGCCAATTGGGCCATCCAATATAGAGTCTACTACAAGCTAAGTCGACAAGCACTTAAGGCGGCTGAAAAAAAAGAAGAGAAAAAAATATTATGTCAGACTGCCCGCTTCGCGGCTGCATTAAAGCGCGCCGGCGTCAACCAATGGGCACTTAATGGCGCTATAATTCCGAATCCTCTGTTCCCCGTCCGTTGTTCATGAAAAGGGCCAGCAGAGTGAATGGAACGGCAGCGAGGCTCAATATCATAACCGTGACTCTGATTGATGTGGGATCGTACGGCGCATTGAACAGAGGAAGGAAGGGAATGGGAAAGAGGACGGCTATCCAAGAGGCCGCGACGACGGTCAGGATTTTCCACCGTTTCCTGATCCTCTGCTTCAGGAAAGCCGTCATGCTAGATTCCAAATAGCATGACTGTTTGAGCGGATCGGGGGTATAAACCCTACTCTGAAGACACTCGCGGCAGATCTCGTGAAGGACCGCAAGCTAGAGAAGCAGATTGCGTCAGGGCGGCAAACTGTTCAGTTGGATTTCACGATAATGGCACCGGCAGATGAGCTCCTTGTGCTCCTTGCTCAGCCTTTCAAAGTCCTTGCTATGATAGACGCACAGCAGGCTGGACTTGACGTCCTGTCGTTTGGGAGGTATTGCAACCTCGTAACTTATCATCTCGTCGAGCTTGCCAAGGTGATAGAATGAGCCCATGTCCGCGATAATGCAGATGCCGGACTTGCCAGTTGCCCGTGCGCGGTTCTCAAGGCCCATCAGATAATCCCTAAAGTCGTCTGTCGTTGGATTGAACATCGTTGTAATAGCATCCATGATAACAAGCGTGTTATCCTGCTCGTGCTTTGCAACGTCGATGTCGAGCTCCCGCAGGGCTTCGCGGACGGAGTTTATGGTTTCATAATGTGGCAGCAGGAGTACTATCTCATTTCCCTCCTTCAGCCGTATCCTGCAATGCTGCGAATAGAGGTCCCGGAGGGTCTCATAGTCGGGGTAAACGAGGATGTTATGCTCGCCAAACTCAAACCTGTGCAGCTGCCCAATGATCGCGTGGATGTCGCCCCTGATGAGTCTCTCCTTTACCAAATTGCGTACTGGGTTCCTCGCACACTGTGGTTCCGTGCTCTATTTTAAGACTATCGAAAATTTCTCTAAATACCGTACGTGCAGTCACTTAGGCGTCTAGCGGGGTCAGGAGTGTAACAGTAAGTATCTCTGTCAGATTGCAAAATGACCCGTCGGATCTTATTCTAGTCGGAAGGCGACCCGTGGAACTCTATTGCTGTGCCGCTCTTCCTCTCTCCATCAATTGTCGAAACAGTCCGGGTAGACTTGACTCCGTCGAGTTTTCGCACCGCATCAATTACCGGCCCAATGGTGTTGCCGACCGGCACCTCCACCCGCGCGATAAGGTCAAAGTCTCCGTAAACCCCTTCAACGGAAATTACCCCCGGGATCTCGGCGATGGCGTCCACAAGGGTCTTTTCCATGCCGGGGAGCGCGTTTATCAGCAGGTAGGCGCCGGGCATGAGCTTAGTATCAATCCATCAATATTAAAACGGTAGTGTTTTCGCCGGGAATGACGCTCATTTCATTTCCTTTCCGCGAAATAACCCGAGAGGAGTTTGCAATTTGTGGCTATCGTTCTGTTCCTGCGCGAAGGTCCCTGATCAGCCCTTCATTCAGCGTCGCAGGGTGCTTCTGCTCGTCCGCCCTTATTTTACGCCCAATTCATCCAACTGCGGCTTGCCCTGTATTCCATGTTAGTTCCATCATGACCAAAAGAATCGAGAAGGATCATACCAGTACCTTCTTTGCGAGTTCCGCGACGCCCTTTATCGTATGTTCTGAGGACTCTACGAATCTTACGCCCTTTCTCTGAAGCTCGGTGCTTGTCTGCGGGCCGATGGATATCGCCTTAATGTTCCGCTTTATCTCATCAACGCCGAGGCCATGCCTCGAACTGCTTGAAAGGGCAGAATCCAGGATGTCGAAAAAATTCCTCACGTTTGACGCGCTTGTAAAAACGACTGCATCGATTTTCCGGCTTGACAGCTCGGTGGCAAATTCAATCAGCTCTTGCGATGGCTTTGTTGCTTCGACGGAATATGTCTTGATTTCATCAACCAGCATGCCTAATTCGGTCAAGGCATCTGCAAGCTGCCTGTCAGCTTGCATGCTGCGCGGGACGATTATCCTTTTTCCGGCGGGGTTCTTGGACGAGAACAAATCGATCAGGCCTGCCGTCGAAAAGTTTGCTGGCATTTCGGCCTTGTCTATCCCAAATTCCATGAGGGCCTCGCGAGTTTTCGGGCCCACCGCGATCACACTTCTACTCTTGAGTTCAGAGACAAGACTCTCGCGGTTTGCAATTTCAAAAAGCACGCGAACCGACTGAGGGCTCAGAAATGCGCAGTAGTCGTGGTCCTTTTCCCGGAGGAGTTTTAGGAATGCATCCCCGGCTGCTTTTCCTGCAGGTCTAACCGACATTGTTCTGACCGGGATGACCCTGACTCCCTCCGGCGCCATCAGGGAAACGAATTCTCGGGCAGTTAACGCATCCCTGGTTATTGCAACAGTCTTGCCCTTAAGGCTCAATTAGGCGCCGTCGACCTTTTCCCTGAACCAGCCGCCAATCCGGCCCCGGACAGACACGACGTCGCCTATCACAATTATAGCAGGCGGCTTTACGCCGGAGCGCGCTGCCACCGATGCGATATTCTCAAGCGTACCCGTGACAGTCCGCTGCGACGGCGTAGTGCCGTTTTCCACAATCGCAACGGGAGTTGACGCTTTGCGTCCCGAGGATACCAGCTCGCGTGAAATCTGCTCGAGCTGGCCAATGCCCATCAAGACGACGATGGTGTCCGTAGCCTTGGCAAGCATGGACCAGTTCACCGACGAGGCCGAATCCTTCTTGCCTTCCTCCTCATGCCCCGTCACGATGCTCACCGAAGAGGCGTAGGAGCGGTGTGTAAGCGGTATTCCTGCATAGGTCGCCGAGCCGACCGCCGACGAGATGCCCGGGACAATTTCAAATTCTATCCCGTTCTCTACAAGATATTCGGCTTCCTCCGCGCCGCGGCCAAAGATGAACGGATCGCCGCCTTTTAGTCGCAGGACGCTGAGGCCCTGTTTTGCGTATTCGACCATCTTGCGGTTTGTCTCTTCCTGGTGCGTGGTCGGATCGCCCACCGCTCTTCCAACGTAAATCTTGAGCGCGCCCGGCGAAACCTGCGAGATTATGTCAGTCGAGACCAGCCTGTCATAGAGTACTACACCGCACGTCTTGAGCAGCCCTGCGGCCTTTACCGTCAGGAGGCCGGGGTCGCCGGGGCCAGCGCCACAGATGTATACCTTGCCGTAAGCCAACTAGACTTCGGTCCCTCCCTTGCCGTTCCATTCTTCGACTGCGCGCCTCCACCCCTGCGCCAGCTCCAGTGCTCCTGCAGCGACTAGCTTTTTTGCGACGCTCTTGCCGAGCTGTTCCGCATAACGGGCTTCTCCTGATTCCCTAAGCGTGATGTTCTGGCTGCCGTCGGCTGAAAAAATGCTGGTGTGCAGGGTCATCCTGCCGGGTTTTGAAGTCGCAACCGCGCCGAGTGGGAACCTGCAGCCGCCTTCAAGCAGTTCCACCACGGACCTTTCGGCAACCACCTCGGCTCTTGACTTGGAGTCCTCAATCTGCTGAAGCATCCGCCGGATCTTTTGGTCTTTTTTCCTGCAGACGATTGCTATCGCGCCCTGCCCCGGAGCCGGCACAAAGTCGCGCAGAGAAAATGTTTCCGAGATTACGTGGCGCATCTGAAGCCTGGATAGACCCGCATAGGCAAGCATAATTGCGTCAAACTCTCCGGATTCGGCCTTTCTTACGCGCGATTCGATGTTCCCGCGCACCGGACTCACGGCCAAATCCTGCCGGAATCGCAGGAGCTGGACTGCCCTGCGCAGGCTGCTGGTCCCGACTCGCGCTCGCGGTCTGAGCTGCTCAAGTTTCCGGCCGCCCATGCCAACGAGCACGTCGTTTGGCCTGGCACGCTTTGGAACGCAACCGATCACAAGTTCACTGCTAAGATCCGAGGGGACGTCCTTCAAGCTGTGAACGGCAAAGTCCGCCCGTCCCTCGAGAACGGCTTCGTTTACCTGCTTTTCAAAGATGCCTTTCTGATCCATTCTAAACAGAGGCCGTCTCCTGTCCAGATCGCCGGTCGTTTTCACCTCGACGACCTCAAAGTCCCCGCGAAAGCCCGACCTCCGGAGTAGCCGGAGCACGATTGCCGTCTGGGCCAGCGCCAGCTTGCTCCCTCGTGTCGCTACGCCGATTGAACCGCTGCCTTTTGGTTTTGCGATCATTTTGTTTTCCAAGTTCACGGTGCCGTACTCTGCTTTTCCTTGATTTTCCTGAAAGCATCCCCGTATGCTTCGATCGTCCTGTCCCCGTCATCCTCGGTGTGGGCATATGAAACAAAACAGGTCTCGAATTGTGATGGCGGGATAAAGATATCTTTCTTTAGCAGCTCGTCAAAGAGCCGGCGAAACGATCCGAGGTCGGACTTTCTTGCGCTTGAATCGTCCCTGACGCGCTCGCGGGTAAAGAAGATCTGAAACATCGAACCGATAGAATTTATCGTGTAATCAAGAGTCCCAGACAGCCTGTCTTCCATCTCCTGCCTGATGCCTTCCACTATCCTGTCGCAGCGTCTGGCAATTGAAGGATAGATGGAATTCTTGCCCGCAGACAGCACCTCGAGAGTGGCAATTGCCGCGGTGACGGAGACAGGGTTGCCCGCAAACGTACTGGCCTGGTAGACCCTGCCCGAAGGGGCGAGCTGCTCCATTATCTCACGCCTGCCGGAAATGGCGGCGATTGGGAAACCGTTTCCAAGCGCCTTTGCAAAAGTGGCAAGGTCGGGCTTGACTCCCAGAAATTCACTTACGCCGCCAAGGGCAAGCCTAAAGCCTGTAACGACTTCATCGAAAACAAGTACAATCCCGTGCTTTTCGGTAATTGACCTCACTTCATTAAGGTAGTTCTTGTCTGGCAAAACAAGCCCAATGTTTGCCAGGACAGGTTCCATCAGCAGACATGCACAGTCGGCATTCTTCTTTACAGCATCCTCAAGGGCGGCTGTGTCGTTGTATGGTATGACGATTGTGCTTGCGGCGGCCTCCTGCAGGACACCTTCAGAAGCCGGAAGGCCTGCCGCGCCCGAACCGGCCTTTGCGAGTACATAGTCATGTGCGCCATGGTATCCCCCTTCTAGTTTTATCACCTTCTTCCTTTTCGTAAACGCACGGGAGAGGCGTATAGCATGCATCGTCGCTTCAGACCCGGTATTTACAAGCCTCGACATTTCCGCACATGGGACTGTCTTTGAGATAAGTTCCGCCAGCCGGATTTCTTTTTCGGTCGGCGTACAGAAGAGCGTGCCATTGTCAAGTTGAGCCTTGACTGCGTCGATTACTGCAGGGTAGGAATGACCCAGAAGGACTCCTCCATAACCCATGCAATAGTCCGTGAGCGTTTTATGATCTGCAGTCACGAGCTTGCTCCCGCGGGCAGAGACTGCAAAGAACGGATATGGTTCGTAAAACCTCACCGGGCTATTGACCCCGCCAGGAATAGTCTTTCTGGCCCGGGCATATAGCTGTGCAGATTTGGTGCTAGTCGATGCCGGCGGCAAGCAGCGATTAGGATGTTTCTAAGCATATAAAAGTCATCAATTTGCATGATAAGGAACAGCCGGACCCATGCAAGAACTCACTCGCCTCCTCACTGAACTTCGCGCAAACGTTGAATCAAACAGAGCTTCCATAGAGGTGTCGCTCTCAAAAAGTCCGAACATGGCATACCGTCAGGTCAATGAACTTGCCAAGTTCGTCGGCTTGAGGCACTCGCTCGACCTGCAGCTCCACTTTCCAAATCCGGCAAGCATTACGGATGTCTCTTCGTACGGCTCGGAGAACGTCGGGATTGTTTTTGATAAATTCAAAAGAAACTTTCCGATACCTCGTGATGTAATCAAGCAAAAAGCCGCAGAGGTACTTGGCAGCGAGATCAAAGCCCAAGACGCCTACATGTACGAAGGCAAGGAGGGTGTCAGAGTAATAATCAAAGTCGGTCAAAGAATCGAAATACTTCCCGGTTCAGTTCACTTTTGGTGCAAGATTGATTCTCAGGTTCGCGATTTTGGAGATTGGTTGCTTGAGAACGTCTACGCCGTCAGAAAATAAGTTACATCAAAGCCTTCAACTCTCGGTCTTGTTTGAGAGCAGCTGGTAGCTGTAAAGGGGTTGATCCTGCTGGTCAAATACCTGCGCTTTCACAGGGAAAGGAGCATCGTGCGGGAACCAGATCTTGCTGGTCTGGTTTTGAAGCTGATATGACAGCACGAAAGCGTTAAATGTTCCGGCGGGAGTGGTTACGTCCTCTTTTCCGGTAACCCTTATGGTTGTATAAGAGGAGCCATAAATTAGCGTGTCCCATGGCGCGCCGATTACAAAGTATTTTGGCTGGCCGCCGTTAAAGCTCATGTCCAGGACGTTTAGAATAGATGACTTGACCGGTTCGTAGTAAGGCCTGAAATCCTTTGGCACCTCACCCTCAATCGTAAGCTGCCGGGAAAAATTCAGGGTTTCCTGCTTTGTAGGCGAACTTGCGTTCGTCACGCTGACTGCAGTTCTCCAGTCCTTTCCTGTATCATGAAAGACCATGGAAACCTTCGCTGACTTTAGCGAACTGTTAGGTCCGACCGAGTCCAAGTTGTAAGTCAGAGCAGTCCCGTTGTGGATCCCCTGCCCTACGTGATAAACGTCCTTGTCCGTAGGGGGGTTGAAGATACTCGCGCCGCTTCCAAAGCCGCCGCCGGATGCGATAATTCCGAGGCTGACGCTCACGCCCAGCGCTGCGAAAATAAGAGAAGTGAGCAGGACGCGGCGTTTCGGAGACACACGCGTATTGACCTGCTGCGATTAATTATATCTTGTCTCACAACGACGCGTTGGCGCCCCGCCGGGGCTTTTTTTGACGCTACTTTTCTATCGCGTCTGGTGCGACAAATTCTCCTATCTGGTTGTAGATCTTTAGGAAACGGTTGCCTTTGTCGGTGGTCCGGTATACTTGCTCGCCCTCGACATACTCTAGGAGATCATTTTCCACTAGCACGCTGAGGTACTCTTTCAGCTGTGCATATGATAAGAAAGCACGGTACATGATCTTTGTCTTCGTGACGCCGCCATTCGCAGCTTCTAGAATCTGTGCAGTTATGTCCGTTCTGCTTCTATATTTCATGGCAGCAATAGATACCGACGTTGATAAAAGGATCTCGAAGCATTTTGCAGGTAGATTATTCTGCGCTCGGACTGTACGTTCAGGTTCTATCTCGCTCTTATCTCACGTAGTAGCATTGCGAGTTCGCCCATAATTGCAGCAATGGCTCTGACTACGTCTGTCGCCGCTAAACAAATTGATTCACCTACCTCTCGTTCGCCGACGCTGGGATTAGTGATGCTGCAATCAATGAAAACAGAGGCCGACTCTAAATGCCCTGCAGCCGAGGCCAGTTTCCCGTCCCGCTTGAGCCTGCTAACCGTCATGTCCAGATCCCTGCTTGCGTTTGCTATCGATTCACTGGCAGCGGACAGTTTTTGCAGCTTCTTTACAGTCTCCGTTTCACTTAGCGTATGGATAACCTTGAGGGCAGAGACGGCTCCTTCGTGTACCCTTGAGAGCGTTACCTTGAACTCGGGGGATGAGAGCATTTTCAAAACCGAGGAAGGATCGAAGTCAAGTCCAGAGTCTGCGGAATTCCCCTGATGCGACTTTCCGGCCATGGCTCCCAGTTACCATGAATCATTCAGGATTAATTACTGAAAGGTAGATGGTTACAGAAGCTGGACCGCCTTGTCCGAGGATCTCAGACCTGCCAACTCTGCAATTCGCGCCCATACATGAGGCGGGACCGGCATCACCGACAGCCTTGAAATTCGCACAAGCTCCCATTGCGCTAAGGCCTGGTCGCTCTTTATTTGTGACAGCTGCACCGGCTTTGGGAACCTCATGACGGGAGCCACTTCAACAAGCGTTGTTCCTCCCTCTACCGTGGTGACCTTGACTGCCTTCATTATTCCGACGATTTGCTTTTCTTTCCCAGTATGGTAAAAGAGGATCGTGTCGCCCGAACAAACGGTCCGGAGGTGCTTTAGAGCCAGATTGTTTGAGACCCCGTCCCAGACAGTCTTGCCTTCCTTTTCAAGTGCAGGGTATGAGTATGCTGACGGTTCCTGCTTGAAGAGCCACCGCTGCAATTCCATCAAACCGGGAATTCATTGATTTAATAGTCTTGCTCCCGGTTTTGCAAAAGTTGGTTTGCGGGACTTTGTAAACCTGATTCCTTCCCGAAGCATTTTTTCATAGATCGAGATGGCGGCCAAAGCCCCGGCCGCTACTGCCAGGACCACGTAGTGCCGGTCGCTGTCGACGTCGCCGGCTGCAAATACATTGGGAACGGAGGTTTCCTGTTTTATGTCAACTGCAACGTAGCCCTCGTCGAGCTTGCAACCAAGGCTCTCTGCGATTTCCACCTGAGGCAGGTAGCCCAGGTGGTAAAAGAGGACGTCTGCTCTGTATTTCTTGCCGCTTGAAGCAAGCAGTATTTTCGGTTTAGTGCCCTGTCCGCCGCTTATCTCCACAATGGTTTCGCCAGTGACAACTTTGATTCCAAGCGATGAAGCGTCTTGCTGGTCCTGCTCAGAAACCTCGCCTGGCGGCTTGATGAATACTCGAATGTTATTTGTCCATCCCAGAAACTCTTTTGCATATGCTACCGCGGCACTTCCACCCGATGCGATAATTGCAAGTCGTCTGCCTGCACTTTCAAGGCCGTCACAGTGCGGGCAGTGCCATGCACCATTTCCATCAAACCTGTGAAAGTTTCTCACATCGGGTTTTACGTCACGAACGCCGGTGGCCAGAACCACGCTCCATACATCCAGAGTACGCTGCGCTCCATAGTAGACCCTGAAAAGGCCGTTTCGCAATTTCTTTACCCTCTTGACCCGTCCGGATATCCTGCTAACACTACGGTATCTGGCAATATCTTTTTGCGCGCACCTGATCAGCGTGGCGGGGGGTGACCCTTCAAATCCGAGATAGCCGTGAACAGCCTTCGACATCGCATTCCTCGTCCTCCGGCCGTCGTCGAAAAGAAACGTCGGAATAAGGTACCTGCCGAGCAAGAGGGCCGCAGAGTGCCCTGCGAAGCCACCCCCGATAACAGCGACCCTGAAAGCACGTTTTGATTCTGACACACTTACCCCGCGCCGGGTTGACCTAGGCACCTTGGGAGGACATATGACAAAAAACAATAAAACAAGTACACTTGGCCTGCACGCTCAACATAGTTATTTATTGAAGCGGTTGTGGTACATTTAACATGACCGATTCGGATTCAGCAGTTGTAATGCGAGATTTTGGCAATGTTGTAAGGGAGGGTCGCGGCTTTTCTCTTCCAGAGCTTGCCAGCGCAGGAATTAACCCGCACCACGCGAGGAGAGCCGGACTGAAAGTAGACGTGCTTCGAAAATCAGTGCACCAGGAAAACGTCGACAAGTTAGCGCCTCACGCAAAGCGCATCAAGGAAGATCTGCTGGCAAAAAAGAACAGGCCGGCCAAACAGGCGCCTGCCAAGAAGGGAGCGTCCCAACCGGAGCCTCAAAAGGAGGAAGTAAAGGCCAAAGGAAGAAAGACTATTGGCCTAAGGCGGGCAAAGAAAAAAGACTGATGGCAAGACGAAAAGCCTATCGGGCGCAGGTTCGGTCATCAACTTTAGCTGGATATGATTCCCTGCGCCGCTTCCAGGCCAAAGGGCGGCGAAATCTTGTCGGTGTTGCTTAATGGACGTGCCTGAGATTGAAAGGATGGCGGGAATTGAATGCTACTGCACATCTTTTGCAGGAACCGGCGGCGCCATAAAGCAGAACAGCAGCCAGTTCCAAGTTTCTGAACTGGTCGATGCAGGACTATTGTCCGACGTTTCATCCACTTTTGACGAGAGACACCGTTTTCCGCTCTATCTGCTGGAAAAGTCAGGGATAGATTCCAACCACGCGGTCTTGGAGATTGCTCGACGCTTCAATCTAAAGCTGCGAGTTATGGGAATCAAGGATGCCAAGGCCGTGACAAGGCAGTACGCCGGTTGCGAACGACAGATGCGAACCCCTCCCGCAGCCCTGACCACCGGCAAGGTCTCGATCGTCCTCCAAGGCTTCACCGCAACGCCGATAGGAAAGCGGATGCTGGCTGGAAACCGATTTAGGATAACTATTGAGGGCCCGCGGCGCCAGGACATTGACGAGTTCTTGCCGGAGGTGTGCAGGATCGGAAATTTTTACGGGCTGCAGAGGTTCGGTGGCGCCAGGCTCGTCACCCATCTTGTCGGACGCGAAATAGTCCGCAAGGACTTCAAAGCCGCTGTAGAGTTACTCCTCTGCTTTACCACGGAATACGACTCGCCTTTTAGCCGGGAAATAAGGGAAGAAATGCGCGACCCCGTCAAGTTCGGAAGCATCATGAATCGGCTGCCGCGCGGAATGGATATCGAGCGGCAGGTCATAGGGGCTCTTATGCAGGGCAGGACTTACATCCAGTGTCTTCGCACAATCCCACTTCAGATAAGGCGGCTATTCGTCCAGTCGTATCAGTCGTATTTGTTCAACAGGTGTCTCAGCACGCTGATCAAATCAGGCGAGGATATTACCGCCCCAGCGCAGGGGGATCTCTGCTTCGAGATGGAGGCTCCTCATGTTTTTGGCAGGGTTATCAAGTTCACAGGACAGGGTCATTCCGAGCGGCCGCTTGTCCCCGCGGTCCATTTGGCTGGTACCACCTTGCAGGGAGGAAAGGGCAGGTTTGAGAGTGCAACCTGGAAGATACTAAGAGATGAGGAGGTCTCGCCGCGTGATTTTTACATCAAGGAGATGGATGAACTCAGCCAGCAGGGCGGATTCAGACAGGCACCCCTGCATAGCTATGATTTTTCATACACCAGGCAGCCTCTTGCGGTTTCATTCAGCCTTCCAAAAGGGTCGTATGCTACGATCCTTTTGAGAGAAATAATAAAACCAGGCCAGCCCATCAAGAGCGGCTTTTGAAAGCCCTCGACGCCTGTTGCAGTTTAAGCGCACAATAATATATGCCGCGCCCGGATTAGCCGTCAGATGCTCGGAGGCAGGAACCTCAAGGCCATTATAGAGAAGGCAATCGATGGCAAGTATGAGGAGCTGAGTACCAAGATTGACAAGGCAAACTCGGACAAGATTCATGCCGCTGAGGCGGTAAACTGCACCAGGCTTGCTTATTACGAGCGAAGAGACCCCCTTCCCTCGGACACCTCGGGCAAGGTTTCCATTTTTCTGGACCAGGGAATGAGAAAGTCGCTCGGCAACATCAGGGCTGAATACAAGGTAGATTCCTTCTCACTCGTCGTCGACGCGGATATGGTAATCGGGGACGAATTTGTTGCCCGCTTTATCGTATCGCCTTCCCTTCCAGATGTGCCAAATCCGAGGGACATGCTTTACCTAAACGCGTGTCTGTTTGCTCTTGGCAAGGAGGAGGGTTTTCTGATCTATATCACAGCTGCAGGCGAGACTACCGAGTTCTCTATAAGCAAAAACAATAGGATGTTTGAGGAAGCCATGAGAAGGGCAAGGGTACTGAGTGCGCTTTTGAAGGATGGCAAGGTCCCAATCGTGGAGCCCTCAGAGTACTGCACGACGTGCAAGTATTTCGAAAGGTGCTACATGCGCGAAAAAATCAAAGAATCGGGCTCGTCGTTTCTTGAGGATATATTTGGTAAAGGGTCGAAATAATTAGGAATTAGCCCGTGTGGGGCTCTGCATGGCCTTCAGCAGGAGTATAACCGGCGCGGTACCTTTTGGCCCTTGAGGCAAACAGTATGGCTGTCAGGAACGCGAATATCCCCGCGGTGATTGCATACGTTACCATGAGATCTGACATTTTCTAAGCGGAAAAAGCATTGGATGCTTATTATCCTTATCGCACTCACACGTTCGCGGGCTGTGATAATATCAAGAAAATCTAATGGTATGTCAGGCTAAAGTTGCGTTCCTGGTAGCTGGTCTGGAGGCTCGAGGTCGCACGGTTTGCGACATATCCGTCCACATTGTAAGTCGCGTTCCCGTTAACCATGCTGTCCCATGCCGCGGCTGTAATGTTGTTTCGGACCGCGGTTTCGGTGTCTCCCACCGTCACATTGCCGCCTGCGACGATAAGCGTGCTAGATGCCTGCGAAGCAAGGAACCCCTCAAGCGGTTCGCCGGTGTCTCCTAGCGTCATCTGGTGGTTATCGACCTTTACCGTGTAGTGGACAGTTTCGATAAGGACGGGCAAGTTATTTGGATTGTGAAGTGCAAACTCTACCTTGACATTCGCGTTGCGGGCGTCGACTCGCGTGGTATTAACAGACTTCAAGGCAATCTGGATGTCTTTTATCTGCGGCGAACCCGAGGTTGAGTTTACAGTGCCGCCCGTCTGGCCGTTTCCCGACTGGCTAGTTCCCGGAAGGATATTGCCCATGACAGGGCCGGACACGAATAATAGCGCAATCGCGGCCGCTGCAATAACTCCCGCCGCAATGAAAACGGTTTTTGAATTCACGCTTGGAGTCGGGCTTGGCAGCCGTTTAAAGGTATTGACATTGAAGATAGTGTGTTCTTTGATCGAGCAAATTATGCATTTGAGCGTTTAAGATATTCTGACGCAGCCTCCAGGACGTTTTTCGCGTTTTTGTAAGTCAGTTTAATCATGGCCTCGTCGTAATCCTTCCATGCGTATCCCTGGTGCTCATGAGATATCACAACCTTGGGAGTCCTTGTGCTGCAAAGGAATAAGACCACTTCTTTTTGTACAAGTTTGCCGGCGTGTTTGTATCGGTATTCAATCGTCTTTCGGAACCCTTCAATAAATTGCTCGTCGGTGATTCCGGTCTCCTCCCTGATTTCCCGAATAGCTGCATCCATTTCCGACTCTCCCTTCTCGATGTTCCCTTTGGCAAAGTCCCAGTGGCCCGCGGTGTAATGCAAGAGCAGGTATTTGGGAGCGGACGCGGCTTCAGGAAGATAAAAGATCACGGCTCCAGCAGATTTTTCGTTTGCGGGCACTTGGTCAGCATTGCCCGTCCTTATTTGTAAGTCTTGTTATCCCAGACTTCCTGAAAGCATTTCATGGTATGTCAGAAAGCGGACCTGAATCGACTAATGAGGTCATGCTACTCTTCCCCGGTATCTTCATCGATTTCTCCTGCCTCCTCGGAGTCTGCGGGCCCCGCCTCTTCCGACGGTATGGGTGGCGAATAATTGTGTATCGACTCCCACTCGTCTTGACCCATCCAGTAACCACAAAACCAGTCCTTGCCGTCCGGTGAGCGCGAACCGTGCTCGGTCATGAGTGCGAATTACCCCTGCTTGGCATAGTCAGTGCTTTAATACCTCTCCGCCCTTTTTGCTCCTGAAATACTGGAACAAGAAGGTTGCGGCTACCAGTGTAACGGCAAGGCCGATTAGCAGCGAGGATATCAAAGTGAATGGGCTTGTGCCTTCTGTAAGCACCGATGTGAACTGCTGTACCGGTATGAACAGCAGCGCGAGCACGGCGAGCCGAAGGGTATCTGACATGGCTCTGGGGCTTCCCTTAAACCAGTTGCTGAGCAGGATTCCTCCAAGGATGGTCGCGATTCCAATCCACAAGAGGGTTATGGTACCTCGGGCAAAGTCGCCTACTATGACCCGGTTCCCAATGATGTCAAGCGCGCTGAGCCCCGGCTTGAGTGTGCCCGGGGGAATGCTCGAAACACCGTTTGCTATCGAAGCTAGAATAATCAGGACTCCTCCGATTATAGAAAATATCCGGATAAACGAAGTGGGCGTAAGCCTTCCAAGGGAACCCAGTGCCTTGTCCACGTCGAAGGCTCTGATTAGAAACGCGCTCCCCAGTATTCCGAGCATGATTACCGTAATTTCCTTTGTCGCGTCAAATGCCACCGCTATTCCTGCCGCGACAAGAAGTATTCCGGGAACGCCAAGAAAGAACTTGGAATACTGAGAATCGTACACCAGGAGCTTCAGGTATTTTCCCAAAACGGCATACGAGTACTCTACCGTGCGGCTGTGACGAATGATAACGCGCTGTACGGAAATTACGGGAAGCCTTGATTGAATTACAGGAAGTATGGTTTCATCGTCCTCGCCGTCGGACACGATAACAGCGCCGTCGGCGTGATAGCTTTCAAGTATGCTCTTTATTTCGAGGCTAATTTTTTCATCGGCCTCTACCCCGCGGTTGAATCTTCCTGCGACCACGGCAACTTCAGCCGTGTAGCCCTTGCTTACAAGTTCCTCGTATGTTTTTACTGCGCCAAAAATCGCATTCGAGTCAGCGTCCTCGGGGTCCTCCAGCGCAAGTCGCGTGCCCGCGTTGATGCACGAGTCGCGTCCAACGATGGGAGTCTCGATTCCACCCTTTGTCCCGATGTCATCGTCCCTGTCTATGCAAAGTACCAGAACCCTGCTGTGAACAGACTGCTTTAGGGTCGCATCTGATCCGCTCATAGACTGATCCTTTGCGTACTTTACGGGCTTTTGGGACACGTCAGGTGCGTAAACCAGAAGATTCTACCCACTAATTAATTTGATCCACCTTTTCAGAGGAGTAGTCAATGGTGTTTTTTTGAAAAATCTGAGGCAAGTCGGAGATGCCCGTATAGAAACATCATCTTAATCACGAAATATTTACAAGACCTATACTATACGTCATTTTTCCTAATTTTCCTTCAGTTTTGACTGCCGTTACTTTCGGCCAAGGCACACTAGGTAGAGTTCGCTGCTTTCCTGCCTGCTTGCGGTCGGCTTGCTTAGTATTAATTTATCAAAACTGCCTTTCATTTCTGCCCTCAATTCCGCAAGCGACTCGCCTTCAAAGACCTTAAAAACTGCGTTTCCGCCGATTCTTAGAACCTGCTTGGAGATTTCATATGCCTTTCTTGTCAGGCTGATCTGGCGATGATGGTCGATATCCCAGACACCACTGACGTTTGGGGCGAGGTCTGAAAGGACGAGGTCGGCAGGCCCGCCCAGACCGGCAAGTATCTTCTCGGTAGTCTGGGGGTCTTCTATATTTCCCGTAATGATTACTGCGCCGGGAATCGGGTCCACGGGCTTGAGGTCTATGCCCAAAACCGTGCCAGAATCACCCAGCTCTCTCTTTGCCACCTGAATCCAGCCACCTGGCGCGCATCCGATGTCCAGAATGCGATTGCCCCTCCTGAGCAAGTGGTATGAGTTGTTTAGCTGAATGAGCTTGTATGCGGACCTGCTACGGAAACCCTGATCTTTTGCCAGCTTGCGATAATGATCCTTTCTGGCGTCGGCAAGTCTCATTTCGAAGCGTTGCTTTCGTCCCCATCCTTCTCAGCGCCGGGGCTCTTTTTCCCTGCGGACTCGAACGATGTTACTAACCAATCCTCTATCAGGTTGCAGCTGACAGGGCTGTAAGACCCTTCCAGTGAGCACATGTGCTCAACAGGGCACGTAAGGCAGGGCGCTCCTTCTATGCTTTCGGTATCCACAGGCAGCTTTACCGCAAAAAGTTTGTACGTCCATCTTCCGTTTTCAAGCATCTTCTCCCTCCGGATGAGCGAGCGCTTTTCGAGTCTGATTGCGACTCGTGAGCCGTCGCGGCTGGTCAGGTCGAGCTCTTTCCAGAGCTCAGACTGCAGAATGCCTGCCCGGCCATTTCCAATAATCGTGCGGAAAACCTTGCCCGTAAGATCCTCAATTTGTTCGTCGTTTAGCTTCATCGGACATTACTCCGTAAATGGAATATTTTCATCACACCGATAATTAACCCTTTTTGAAGAAGGGGGGGAGACGCTGCGGGTCTGCCTGTTAAGGAGAGTGACCTTAAAAAACTCGCCTACTTTTTGGGCTTCTTGCTTCCGAATATCTTGTCGAAATATTCGGAGGGTTCCTGGGAAAGGTCGGTTGCTTCCCCTTCGTGGACATCGGCAAGGTCCTTTGCCAAGCGCTTCTTGTACTCGAGCTGGCTCTGGCGTGCTATCTGTATTCTTTGCGCCTGCGGAGAGCCTGCCCCGTGCATCGACTCGGTAAGGTATCCCACTGCATTTCTGCCAAGCGTCATATTCTCGATAAGCCTGAGAATTCGCATCCTGTTTTCAGTCGATATGCCCTTACGTCCTTTGAGGTATTTTTCGAGGATAGGTCCCGTAAGCGGGCTACGGAACTCCTGCTCTGACGGCATAGTCACCATCAAGCCCCCCGCAATGTCCTGCGCCAGTCTGCCTATCTCGTACGGAAAGCGGGTTACGTTGTGCTTGCATACGTTTGCTAGCATGTCATCGTTCTGCCAGTTGCCCGACGCAGTCTTATGAGCAGAGAATGAAGATGCTACCCCGGTGCCGTAAATGGTCTCGTTAAGGTGGGTCATTTCAACCAGTTTGTCCTTGATGTGCGATGCATTTGAGACTCCGTTGTAGTCAGCCGCCGTCGCAGCGGCGCCTATCAGGACATCGCCAAGACCGGTCTTGCATACGTAGCTCCTTCGATGGTAGCAGGTAAATCGCTCAACGAGCATGGAAGCGAATTCGTACTCGCCGTCCATGAAGATCAGTTCGTTTGGAATGAAAACATTATCCAGGATTATCATGGCTTCCTGTCCAGAAAACTTGGAGTTCCCTGCATCGATGGTTCCATCCTCCATGCTGCGGGTGTCGCAAGACTGCCTGCCGTAAATGTATTTTATGCCCGGAGCGTCGACTGGTATCGCGCCTACGACTGCGTAGTCGCGGTCCTCCTTTTTGAGGCGCATGGTCGGCATGACGATTATCCAGTGCGAGTTGATGCAGCCGGTCTGGTGAGCCTTGGCTCCCGTGACATAGATCCCCTTCTCATCCCTCTTTACAATGTGAACAAACATGTCAGGGTCGTCTTGCTGTGACGGGGAAAGGCTCCTGTCTCCCTTGACATCCGTCATTGCCCCACCAATTACCAGATTCTCCGCTTGGACCATTTTTATGAATTCAATAAGCCTTTTGTGATAGCCTGTGTTGTGGTTCTTGTCAATTTCAAAAGTCGTGGAGTAGAGAGAATTCAACGCGTCCATTCCGACGCATCGCTGGAAGCACGTCCCCGTGATCTGGCCGAGCCTCCTCTGCATCCTGTTTTGATTCACCAGATCCGACGCGCTCTCTGCTATGTGCAAGAACCGGTTTACCTGCAATCCTGTGAGCGAAGAATGCGCGGAGCCAATTTCGGGTTCCTCGACGGCAATGTCATAAGTCTCGGCAACCGCGTTGATAGAGGGTCGTATCATCGGGTGTTCGACGGGGTCGTCAACTTGCTTTCCAAAAAGATATACTTCGAGTTTTCGACCTCGAAGGCTGTTAATATAATCTGAACCGGTCTTAATTGGCATCGGAAAAGACTGCCCCTCCTACTTATTTATATTTTCTTTATGCCTCATTGTTCCGAAAAATGGAAAATCGAATTATTGATAATCGAGAATGGAACGCATAAATTGCAAAAATTTATCGGAGGTTGGTTTGCTATAGGCCACAATCGACGCTTACACATGGGTTACGCTCGCAAGCTTTTTTAGAGTCAGACAATGCGTCTAGGATTGTGGTCGCAAAGGCCGAAGCGCTGGACCTTCGACAGCTGATTTCAGATTACCATGATTTTCCAAAGCCAGGGATCTTATTCCGCGACATCAATCCCGTTTTCAGGAACAACGAGGCTCTGAATTTTATCGTTAACGAATTTGCAAGACGATTTGGAAAGGCAAAGATTGATGCGGTTGCAGGTATAGAATCAAGAGGCTTTGTCATCGCTACCGCCCTTGCTCTGAAGTTCGGAACAGGCGTAATTATGATTCGAAAGGCGGGGAAACTGCCTGGAACCACAATAAGCAGATCGTACGAGATAGAGTACGGGTCCGCCACAATGGAAGTTCAGCGCGACGCTATTCGCGAAGGCAACAGCATACTAATTGCGGATGATTTGATAGCCACCGGCGGCACCGCAGTCGCCGCTTCTGAGCTTATCGAGGACCTAGGAGGAAAAGTGGCAGGTTTTGCCTTTGTTATCGAGCTGGCGTCTCTTGAAGGATCAGCCCGCCTTCGAGAAATGGGATATCAGGTCCATTCGCTGGTGACATACTGATTGACCGACAGTGCCGAGATTGCAGTCATTGGCGGCACCGGAGTTTACGACCCGGGATGGTTTTCAAGCAAAAGAGAGATCAAGGTTCACACGCCGTACGGCGAACCCTCTGACTACATCACGATAGGCGAGTTCTCAGGGACAAAGATGGCGTTCCTGCCAAGGCATGGAAGGGGCCATCGCCTTCCGCCGCACAGGATAAACAGCAGGGCAAACATTTGGGCTCTGAAGCAGCTTGGAGTAAAGAGAATTATTGCTCCCTCTGCAGTTGGGAGCCTGCAGCCCGAGTTCAGGCCGGGCGACATTGCATTGCCAGACCAGTTTGTAGATTTTACAAAGGGGAGGAATTACACATTCTATGACGGAGGCCAGGTTTGTCACATATCAATGGCCGATCCCTTTTGCCCCGAGATGAGGCAGGTAGCAGCAACCGTCTTGTCGGAGTTACAGTTAGCCGCGCATAATCACGCCACCTATGTTTGCGTCGAAGGTCCCCGGTTTTCCACAAGGGCGGAGTCGAGATTTTACAGGGAGGTTCTCAAGGCGCACATCATAGGAATGACGCTGGTGCCAGAATGTGTGCTGGCAAGGGAGGCCGAAATGTGCTACCTCCCGATATCCACTATCACGGACTACGACGTCTGGCACGAGACTCCAGTCACCTCGGATCAGGTGATCGAAACGCTGAGCAAGAATGTCGACAAGACAAAGAAAGTGATAGCAAAGCTGGCTCCGGGCCTGCCAAAGACGGCTGCTTGCTCGTGTCAGAGGGCCCTTGCTGGTTCTATGCTTTAATTGTGTAAAGGCAGGGTCATTCGGGGGGCCGCAGCCCGTCTGGAAGAATAACGTCGCCTTCAATCAGTTTTCTCTGAATCAGGAGGTAGATGTCATCCACGTCCAGGCCCATTTTCTTGATTTCCTCAGTGGTTTTCTTTGATAGGGTCACGCTCGCATTGTGTCCACCAATTCTTCCAAACGCGATTGCCTTGAACCTGAATTCAACGCCCCGAAGAACAAAGTAGCCGGACAGCTTGCTCGCGATTTCACTCCCCTCGGCACTCTTTACGAACACTGTCAGCGACGGGTCAGGGTTCTTGAAAGGATCGGTCGACCTCAGCCCCGCGGGGCTCGATGTTTTTCCATTTTCTTTTGCGTCTCGCGGCGTGTCGGACCCTTTGCGAGAGGTCATGCTCGCATCTCTTCCGCGACTTCAATATTGCGATTTACGTTCTGCTCAACAAGAAAACTCCACCACTCAGGATCGGAAATCTGGAAATCCTTAGCCATTACTCGACTTTCCTTGTCGTCCGCGTCAGAGAACGCAAAACTCCCATCTTTGACAAGTTTCACCAGCCTCCAGCGCAGGTGTCCTTTCCGCTTGCGGCTCACCGCCACTGCCCACCTTTTGTCAGGCTCTATGCGCGGCATCCCTATGTAATCGACTATTTCGGTAATACCCAAGCGCTTTTCTTCGCAGAATAGTTCTTTTGTAATGAGGCTTCTCCAGATATCAACAGAACCGACAGTTCTGCCGTTCTCGTTAATGTTAATCACGCCAAAATAGACGACCTTATCCTCTGAACCTGTCCCCGAAGCCGACATAGATTAACAGCCAGCGCGTAAGGGTAGCGCCTATTTAGTTCTTGCATCGTCGTATGGTTTTTCAAGAACGATGCCGATATTGTCCACTCTTAGATTCTTTTTGAATTGAAGGTTTTCTTCTTGGCAGCGCCTCCTGTACCTGTTCGTAATCGCAAAACGCGGATGAAGTGATTCGTACTTTGATGGAGCGAGCTCAATCACCATTCCAAGCGATACAAGCGACTTTGCAACGCTTTCTGCGTGCTCTGGTGTCCAGCGGAGCAGTTCGGCCAGCCTTTGAGCAGTCATGCTTCCTGTCATTACTATTAGCAGGAATGCTCTTGCCTCTTCAGCGCTTATCCGAAGCTCCGACACCATCGCCTCTTCAACATTGGACAAGTTTACCGACAGTTCACAGCAGCTCTCAAGTGCTCAGAGGCGCAGGGCAGATTTAGCCTTTCTGTAGATCCATAAAAGGTCTCTTGAGGCGGCGGGTATTCAATTTGCATTAATCTGTCCGCGGCTGGATTCAAGGAGTTTGGGGCTCAGAACTGGACCAGCTTTCTGTAATGGTCGTATCGCAGAGCAACATCTCTTTCAGTGATAGATAGCAGTTTACCGACGCCAAAATCCTCCACCGCAAAGGAGCCCAACACGTTGCCGTATACCACTGCTTCCTTCATGGTTGCAAAGTCCAACTTGCCCTTACGCGCGAGGTGACCGATAAAACCCCCCGCAAAGGCGTCCCCTGCTCCGGTCGGATCGACGATTTCATCGAGAAAGTAAGCGGCGGCCGGGAATACTTGGCCCGAACTCTCAAACAGTATCGCGCCATGTTCGCCTTTCTTTATGACTGCAAAGCTGGGTCCCAAGGACAGGAGTTTCTTGGCGCATGTCGAAAGGTTTGCGCTTTTGAACAGCAGGCGGGCCTCACTGTCGTTTATTACAACCCCGTCGCAGCTGGATATCATCTTGATGACGTCTTCGCGGCTTCCATGGATCCAGAACTCTATCGTGTCGCATACCACCAACTTTGGAGAAGTGAAGAGTTTCAATATCTTCACATTCTGCTTCGGGTCGTTATTTGCCAGATACACGTATTCGGACCCTGCGTACTCGACCGGAATTACCGGTTCAAAATCGGCAATTACGTTGAGCTCCGTGCGCAAAGTCGTGCGGACCGAGAGGTCATAGTCAAAGGAAGAATCGTAGTGGAACGTTTTCCCGTCCCCCTTTATCACTATGCCTTTTGTGTCTATTCCCTTTGATAGGAGAGAGGCGACGTATTCCTGAGGCATGTCGCCTCCGGCGACCGCAACGATGCCGGTCTTCGTAAAAAGGCTGGCCGCAACCGAGGCAAACGTCGCAGCCCCTCCCAAGATGCGGAATTCAGTCCTAAATGGAGTTCTTGTGGTGTCAAGGGCCATGGTCCCAAATACGCTTAGCATTGTGCAGTTTAGGCGGCAAATCTTTGGATGAGAATAAAAAGTATCTGATAGGCACGGGCAGTCAGGTGAAAGCGAACCCCGGGCAGAGTCCATAGGTAAAAATAGCATCTGTCTGCTACGGTTACCGAGTGAAAATCGTCGTCGCCCTGACTGGGGCGTCCGGTGTCATTTACGGGATACGACTCCTCGAGGAGCTTGGCAGACTTGGTTTAGAAACTCATCTGATAATGAGTGAATGGGCCATGAAGAACATAAAAATTGAAACCGACAGGAGCCCCGAATCTGTGATAGCACTTGCTAGTAGACATTACGACGATTCTAACCTTGCCGCTCCGGTCTCGAGTGGCTCTTTTAAGACAAATGGAATGATAGTCATCCCGTGCAGCATGAAGACGGTGTCGAGCATCGCCAACGGCTTTGACGACACTTTAATTTCAAGGGCTGCCGGAGTCTGCATCAAGGAATCTAGAAAACTAGTAGTCGTTCCAAGGGAGACGCCGCTGTCAAGGATTCATCTTGTTAACATGCTGAAGCTGACTGAGTCGGGTGTGACAATCCTGCCTGCAATGCCCGGCTTTTATCACAAGCCTAAGACCCTGGACGACATAATCGATCACCTGGTCGGAAAGGTTCTAGACCAGTTTAACATCGAGCACAGCCTCTTTAGGCGATGGGGGGGCGCGGAAAAATGATGCTCTTGCAAGTCTTATTCTACTCGTGCCCGTCTGGCCCATCTGTCTTGAATAAGGTTTTATAGTATAGAACTGGTACTTCTAACGCCGAGCGCGCAATGGATGAGATGGTGTGACGAGGTACAAAAAGCGGTACTCTGCAAGCAATTCGATTGATTTCGTTATCCCACTCCTCGCATTATTGCTCATTGGAATCATGTACTTGTTTACTGCTCGCTCGCAAAATAGCATCGGGTTCATCCTGGCCGGCGGGGTGGCGCTCCTGGCTATTTACTGGGTGCGCGAGCTGAGAAAAATGACCCGACCTGAAGAACAGAGGGCTCGAAAAGAGGCGGACCAGCGGGACTGGTTCTACGACCTTATCAGAAACGACGGCGAAATGATCTTTGTTGCCGAGGTTCCGGGCCCCGAAGACCAGATCAACGTTCGGCTTTCAAGCGGCATGCTGCGGATTAAAGGCGGGCAAAACTTTGCCAAGGACGTTCCCCTCGAGGCGAACTCCGAAACAAGCATCGCGGATTACAAGTATAGAAATGGCGTGCTTACAATCAGAATTACACAGACCTGATCTTCCGTTTCAGGTATACGAGTCTTCCCAGAGGCGCATCCGGTCCAGTTTTTCCTTCCTTCGAGCTTCCTGCAGCAGGTTGTACACGTTCTTGTGCATGCTGCCTTTTGCGAGCATGCTTACCGCCTCCGAGGCGAGTTTTGCTTCTCGCAGGGTACCGATAATCCCCACTGAATGTCCGTATACCGAAATGTAAGCGCCACTGAGTTCCTCTAGCGTCCTACGCGACTTGCCACCCTGGCCTATTATTCTTCCCCGAATCCGATCAAGAGCGTTTGGCGACTTGCCTGCGTATTCACGCAGGTCCATCAATTGATAGATTATTGCATCCGTCTCCTCTGCGGGCTGCTCGAATAGCCGCGAAGCGCGCTGCGGAGAAAAGCCGCGGGCAATTGCAGTCACAATCTCAACAGCTCGAAAGAGTTCCATCCTGTCCAAAGATCCGTTTCCGGAAATCACGGCATCGCCGGTGTCGCTGTCAATTTCTATTTTTACACCACACTTTTGTTCGATTTCCTGCTTTACTTTTCCACGCTTGCCTATAAGGGCCCCGATTCTTTCGCGTGGAATTTTTACTACGTGTTGGAAACTCATTCTTGGTTAGCACCGGTGATTCTTGTTACGAGAGTCGATTCATCGAGTATCGAGACATTTCTCTTTTCGAAAAATCTATTTACATTCATCACATCCCTCACTAAAAACTGTTTTGACAGAGGATGCTGAATTGAAACTGCTGAACCAAAATCAAACAGCACTGTTTTGCCCTTTCTGGGCCTGAAAACGTTATACTCTGAGAGGTCGGCATGGACAAGTTCCGCCTTGCGGTAAAGTATTGTCATTTGCCGTACGAGTGCGTCGTAATCAGACAGAGTGACTTCGGCGTCCGCAAGCCGGGGAGATGCGTTTCCACCTGAGTCGCCCACGAACCTCATGGCAAGTACGTTGTGTTTCACCGCAATAGGTTCGGGCACCGAGACTCCAGCATCCACTGCCGCTTTCATATTGTGAAATTCCTTTCTTGCCCAGACTGAGATCATGTTTCTGGTGGACCCTTTCTTGACGTGCTGAAAACGGGGGTCGCCGGCAATGTACTGCATTCGCCGCTTGAATTCAGCGCTCACTGTGAGATAGACCTTCAGAGCAACCCAGGAATTGTCCGCTGAGCTCGCAAGGTAGACCTTTGACTCCTTGCCGGATGCGAAGTGGCTGTTCACAGTAGTTATGATTCCGTCATCAATCATGTCGTTAATTGTCATCAGCGTAGGAGTGTCGAAAACCCCGTCCATAACCTGGTAGTCTTCCGATCTTTTTACCAAAAACCGGCTCTCGCGTTCGCGCCGGGAATGGCGTCTGTCTGCACTAGCGATTGCTTTTGAACTACCCGGCGTGGCGCTATCTAATAGGTGCTGGCTTTCACTTCCCTTTTCGTTCTCTTCACCGTGCAATCAGGATTAGAACAGTTTGTCCAGATCAACTATTTATCTCATTTGTGCTGGAACTTGAATATCATGAGAAACGGCACGCCGGAGATCCTCTTAACGCTCACCTCTTTAGCCAGTTTCATTTCGATTGCTAATCCAACGATCGAATTGCCGACAAGGTTGGCAATATCACATTTTCGAAGCAGCTGAGCAGCGTTTTGGTGATCAATTGTTTGCTGCATGAAATACTCTTTTGAAAGGTTGACCACGAGGCCGTCCTGCTCCAGTTTGGAGCCCACCAGATCCATATCGCAAACATCTATCATTACCGAACCTTGGTAGTGAGACGTCCTGGCTGCAAACATCTGGGATTGCACTATCGTCCAATAATATTGCATTCTTGTGCTTTTGAGCGTTTTGTTGTGTGCCTCTCGCTATCGCAACGCTCGTGGACACTTTCGAATAGGATACCTGTCATGCTTTTTATAATGCCATCCTGGACGTTCAATTGTCGTGGCTTCAAAAAAGGGGATAGCCATAACCGCGGCAATAGCCGCAGGGATCATCGCGGCAAGCTCGCTGATATGGTTTATTCCACAGTCAAATAATGGGTTGGGCTCAAATCCCCGGTCTGTACAGGACACGTTTTCGTCTGCATACGCTCAGAGTAACGACATGGCAATCAATGCCAACGCCACCTATTCGCAATGGCTTCAAGGACGCGTCTCCTCCCAGGCTTTGTTGTCAAATATATCCCAGATTCAAAACGACGCTGCCAGCATCAAGGACAATCTGGTAAAGGCCAATCCCCCGTCAGATTATCAGAAAAGCTTCTCGACTTACGAGTCTGCACTTGACTCGCTCGACACTTACCTTGCAAAAATAAAGGCCCATGTCAGTCAAAGCGCCGATTCCCAGAATGCGACGGCGACCAGAGAGCCAAGTCCAGATGTGGTTTCAGCATGGCGGACCTGGCAGAGTAACGTAAACGAATCCGTCGGGGAACTGCCTGTCGGATCCTAGCAATTCACCTTAACAATCTGAGAATCTCCCCGAGGCCAGCATTCGTCTTGAACCCAGCGCTGTTTAGCGGGGTTACGCTTGCCTGAAACCCGACAGCTCTTAGCACCTCAACCGTTTGTAGGACGGAGTGCGGGTTTCGCTTGAGCATTTTTGCTACCTCGTCAACGGTAAAGTAGTAAGGAATCTCTGACAGGTCTTGCGCGGCTGCGGTGATAATTCGCCGGCAATACCTGTCAGTCGCTTGATCGGACATGGAAGATACGAAGTCCTTGGAGCTGATTTCGCCCGTCCAAAGCTGGCCGCCGATTGCCATCCTACCTCCGCACAGTTCGCAACTCGATGTGCAAGGTTCCCCGGCCTGGACTCGATTGCCGCAGCCGAAGCAGTGCTTTACATACCCAATGTTTTGAAAAACGTTGTTAGCCTCGCTGCTGCTGACTGACACCTTGGCATATACACGCAGATAATGCATGTCTGAATGGGAAAAAAGGGGCTCTATGGAAAGCTCCAGACGCGACGCAGTCATTGCAATCAGGGAAATCAATAGTCGGAGCGCAATTTCGTTTCCATATTCACAGTTGAGCGGTTTGCCGTAATACCGGCGCATGCATACTTCGGGATAGATTCCGCATAAAACTGCCGTATCCGTGGCAGTGATGGAAATCATTCCCCCGTCAATAACCGAGCGCAGCACGCAGTCGATGTGCCTGGCAGGCGTCCCGAAGGGATCCAGATCGACTATTGCAAAGCGTTCCCACTCGTCGTCCGCAGAGCCCTTTGGCCGCGATCCTCCAAGAAGGAATCTGCATACCTCGTTTTCCGAGAAAACGCATTTGTCAGACACCGAGTTAAGCTGTGCCGCCTGCTTCGCTGTATCGATTGCGATTGGATTGATATCGTTTATGTACACCTGATCTAGCGACTTTACTTCCACGGCGGCTCTGAGCGCGCGTGAACCCACGCCGGCAAAGGCGTCTGCAAAGTTCCTCACCTTGAGCTTCTGCAAATCGCCTGAAAATGCGTTGTATGCGACTATCGATAGGTTTCTGCTCTGGCGCGCGGCAGGGTTGAAGAACACTGGCACTTTTGGAGGCACCTGCTCCGTCAGCGACCTTGCAGGAACTATTAGCCGGGTCGATCCTTCGACTATCTCCGTCATTTCTGAATTTGACTGCAACGCGCTAGTCTGGTCTCCTGCTGCGCATAATAGAAAGAACTGTGCCGTTTTTACCATCGCAAGCGATAATAAACCCTGCGAAGGAGCAAGCGTGTCGTCACTTTTGGATTTTGTAATTGATGGATTGAGGGTTGCTGGAGTCGATGAGGCTGGAAGGGGTTCGATTATAGGCCCTCTTGTGGTAGCCGGCCTGAGCATCCGGGAATCTCGGATGGCGACCCTAAAGGAGATGGGCGTCAGGGACTCAAAGACCCTTACACCAAAAGCGCGCGCTCGACTATTCGGCAAGATTGTTAATGTCGCCGAAACGATTTCAATCTTGAAGATTCCACCCCAGAGCATAGACGAAAGCGTCAGCGTCAAGGGGTTGAACAGGCTCGAGGCAAAAACTATGGCCCAGGTAGTAAATGACCTTAACGCGGATGAGGTTTACGTCGATTGCTGCGATACGAACACAGACAGATACAAGCAATGCATTTCACAGTACCTCACCTGCGAGCCGGTGCTCCACTCGATGCACCACGCAGACAGCCTGAACGTTGTCGTTTCGGCCGCTTCTATAATAGCAAAGATTACACGGGATCAGGAGCTGAGAGAAATCCGGAAAAAGCACCGCAACATAGGAAGCGGATATCCGGCGGATGAAAGGACCATGAGTTTTATCCGAAGGTGGGTTGACAGAAACGGCTGCGCCCCCGAGTTTGCCAGGAAATCATGGAAGCCCCTCAAGGCGCTGCTTGCAAAGGAAGGCCAAAAGACGCTCCGGTATTCGGCCCAGGCGCGTGTCCGTCCAGCTCGGACAAAGGTCCAGCACGGATCCTACTTTACGCAATAGATCATTGCGTGGTCCTTATCAAACGGTTCGAGATTTAGAATCTGTTCTATTCGAAAGCCGGCCTTTTCCAGTTTTTTTGCTTCTTGGCTCACTACGGCGCTCGGGTCCCGAGTCACGTCGATACTTTGGGTCTTGACCACAAGCAGCATTATTCCGCCCTCCTTCAGGTACTTGTCGCAATTAAGCATTGCAATTTCAGTCTGGTCTGGCTGCGCTATGTCGCAGTAGACCACGTCAACCTTGCCAAAAACTGAGAAGTAGGTCTGCGGACGGCGGGCGTCTTCGTTTATCGGTACCACGTTTCGCCGCTTTGAGGCGACGTTTTCTATGAGTTCCCTGACCACCCGCGCAGACGGCTCCACTGCAAAAACTATGCCTGTATTTCCAACTATGTCAGATACATGGCTTACGGTGGTTCCTGTGGACGCTCCAAGGTAGAGGACTTTGGTGCCTTCCCTTATCGGCATTTTCTTCAAGCCCTTCTTGAGGGACCCGGCTAGCTTGCTTCTGAAAGGGTCCCACAGCCTGTACTCGTCCCCGTCCTGATAGACTAGCTTTTCGCCATAGACGCTGTCCCCTTTTACCAAGTTCAGAGTTGCAACGTTCTTCTGGCCTCCGACAGTAAGCCATCTAATGCCTTCGTTTTCCAAAGCGCTTTCTTCCCTTCTTCTTGTCGCGTCGGAATCTGTTCTCCGATCCCCTATCCTGGCCGGGTCTCCCAAACGACCCCTGCCTCTGTGCATGCTCGCGATATTTCCGATCGCGCTCCTTCTCTGGGACAGGCTCCTTGTACTTCTCCCGGATTTCAGCAAGCCTTGAATTGAGTTTTTCCGAGATGCTCGCATCAGTGCCATTATGACGGTAGTAGTCTATCCTCGCCGCAATCGCGACTTTGGACGCCACGGCGCGGGCTATCTTGCCTCGCTGCCACTTTGGCGCGGAATGAATAAGCGGATGCTGGAACAGCAATCCGTGCTTTGGAGGGCGAGAGCCAGTCTTGAGGGCGCGAAATAGGGCCTTCTCCGCGCCCAGTACCTGGATTGTGCTAGCAGGAAGGACCGCCAGCCTAGTAAGACTTCCAGCCTTGGCGATAAGCCGGGCGCCAACCGCTGCGGTAAGCAGTTCCTTAACGTTGGGAGCAACAGATTCCATGGTGGTCTCTATGTGATCGGAGAGAATCCTGCGCAGGTCGGACTGCGCAATGACCTGATCGGCCAGCCTTTGAATAATTGCAAGGTTCTCCGGCGTGATGTCTCCTCCCTTGCTTCGCCTTGCTGCGTCCAGAATGACATCGCTCTTCTTGTCCTGCATGCCAGCTGCCTCCAGAGTCTCCTTTGTTATGTTTTGACGCATTCCGCTCCTGCTTACAATTTCCGCATATGCAACCAGGCTTTGGACAAGGTTGTCAAGCTCTGGAAAATGAAGCCCGTACCATTCTCGCATCCTTGTTCCAACGGTATTGATAATTTTATCAAGCTCGTCAAGCGCGTTGATTGACTTCGTAATGTGCAGATCGAGCCTTTCAGAGGCCTCCTTTACCCTGGAAGACGAGAGCTCGATTGCAAAGTCTCGGAGAGCCAGCATTGCTTCCTGCTCGTTTTTTGCAAAGCCTGCTTTGACTATCTGCGACGGCTTTGTGTCTTGTATTGACTTTTGCTGCTCTTCGCTCATCAGTGAAATAGTAATGCCGCTGTTTCGAAGTACGGCCGCCAAGCTGGCATCGTTTACCTTGACAATACCAAGCGGGCGCAACCTTTCTACGAACGGCCGAATATCCTCTGACATCGCGCCGCTCTTGACAAGCCTGTAGCTTTGAATAGGCTTGTCAAATTTTTTCGAAGCAATAAGACCGTCGTCCTGACCAAACGACGCGACTCCAAGTTCGAGCAAGATCACCGATATACCCTTGCTCCTTGAAGCAATTTCGTCGCCAGTGTTCGCTGCTGCCATCCAAAATTGTGCTGGTGCAGAGCCATTAAAAAAGATAGCATTTCTGTACGCACGTCCCTAAACCTATTGATGGCACTCGCAAACGGCGGGATATTCGGTCGAATGCGGATCAATGACAAACCGGCGGCAAAGAAATCAGCCCGGGCGTTCGCCTCGACACCCGAGAACTGGACAAACGTTTATCTAACGAAATTCAGAATTATTCGAACGGTACTTGCTTGACAAGAAGGAGCAGAAACTTCCCGTTGCGGTTAAAGATCTGATAATTGTCGCAATCGGAGTTCTTGTTGTTATTGGAGCAATGAGGGTCGCGTTTGACACCTTCAACCCCTTCTACGTTGTTTCAAGCGGAAGTATGGTCCCGACACTCTTGGTAAACGATGTCCTGGTGGTCCGCGACGGCGGTTCATTCGGCTCTTTGAAGGTCGGCGACATTATTGTTTTTAACCGACCCGACGGCGGGGATAGAGTTATCGTCCATAGAATCGCAGAGATTTACCCCGATCCCAATACGGGTGAGAGGACTCTGAGGACAAAGGGCGACGCCAATCCAGCATCTATTCCGGGGACCGATTACCCGATACACAAAAGCGACTATATCGGCAAGGTCATCTTTGTTCTTCCGGGGGTCGGCAACGTAACCAAGGTTCTCAGCCCACCCACTAATTACATAATTATTGCCGTCATACTCGGCTTGCTGTTCCTCACAAGGCGCAGCAAATCAAAGGAGAGTCAGGCGGGCGCAAGTACCCCGGACGGACGCGGCGGAAGTGGCCCTGCATCTGGCGGGGAGCCAGGGACTGGGACGGACGCATCACCAACAGATTCTTCGGGACCCGGCACGTAAGCGCTGATCGATTGCTAATGGCGAGGCCGTACACGGCCGCGGGAAACAGGTATATATAGGGCCTTTATATACCCGTATTTATATGCCGCAGACCAAGCCAATTGTGAGCATTGAGAATGTGGTCGCGTCTGCTACGGTAAACCAGACGGTGAACCTGAATCTAATCACCCAGATATTTCCGGACGTAGAATATCACCCAGATCAGTTCCCGGGGTTGGTATTTAGGCTTCGGTCGCCCAAGACTGCAACTCTTATCTTCAGCTCGGGCAAGATGGTTTGTACCGGCGCAAAATCAGAAAAGATGGCCATCCAGGCCGTAAAGAACGTGGTTCTCAAGTTGAAGAAAGGCGGAATCCCGCTTGAGCATGAGCCCCAGATAGAGATTCAGAATATAGTGGCGTCGGCAAGCCTTGGCGGCAAGATTCACTTGGAACTTGCGGCGAGGGTGCTTCCGCGCAGCATGTACGAGCCTGAGCAGTTTCCGGGTTTGATCCACAGGATGCTGGATCCAAAGACCGTGATTCTGCTGTTTGCAAGTGGCAAGCTCGTCTGCACAGGAGCAAAGAAGGAGAGCGAGGTGTACCGGGCCGTTTCAAACCTCCACACTCTGCTTGAAGAAAAGAATCTCATGATCTACGAAGGTTAGAACTGCCGCGTATTCACTACATGCGCGGTCCCTGCTTGCGCGTGATATATTTATCCGAACCCAAGGTTATCCTTAGCAGCATATGCCAGAGATCTGGCTTGGGTACGGGTCGACCGACGTCGTACTTGACATCAAGTTTGAAAACCTAGCAAACGAGCTCACCCCGGCCTTCAAGGCGTTGGATGAGACTGAAGTAAAATCAATTCTTGAAACAGTTCAGCTGAAGGAGGGTCAGCTGATTCTCGTGTTGTCCGCCGGAAAAGCTGTTGCGAGAATACTCTACGAGCTCGTAAAGTCGGGTCGCATGCAAGGCGTTTCTAATCTCTCTATTGACGTCCCTTCACCTGTGACGAGCATCCTTCGTTCTAACCTCGCAGGAATAGCCGAGGCAAACTCGCAGGATTCAATCTCGGTCAACCGTATTGATCCAGGTTCATATTCAATCGCCGAGCGCCTCGAAAGATTCGCATCAGCCGTTGTCATTTCAAATACAAGCGTCGATCCACTTTTTGGGTTCGGCGGAGTCCCGACTTCGTTGCTAAGGTACTTTATGGCCAGTGACATGGCCGCTGCGTTTTCCTCAAGGCGTGACAATATACCGGCTCCCGGTGTCTCTGAAAAACCGCTGGAGGTGGCTGTTGATGCCATGGCGAAAGTCAATATATTGCAGTCTGTCGAGGTAATTGCCGGCGGTCGGAGGCCAGACGAAATTTCGGGCCTGCATGCCGGTCCTGTTGCTGAGGCATTTTACAAGTCCGTTTCACAACTAAAGGCCAATTGCGAATATCATCAGCCAAAATCAAAGGCGGTCATTGCGAGCGCCGGAGAGGCCGCCGACTCCCATTCAACGCTGAACAATTCTCTCAATTCGTTGTGGAACACCATTCCGTACCTGGACGATGGCGGTACGGCGGTGTTGCTTGCCGAATGTAGGAACGGAATAGGCGGCGGCGCGCTGCAAATGTGCATAGAAGGCAAAATAAAGCCAGAACAGTTTGACACAACGCTTGCACCCATTCCATACACCAGTGGGATTGAGCATTTGATGTACATCAAAGAACTTGGCAAGAAGTTTGACCTGGGAATAGTGACGTCGCTCCCCAAGTACTACGCCGGAAGTCAGCTGGGCTTCTCGGTATACAGGGGGGCCAAGGAGGCGCTTGAGAATACCCTTCAAAAGCGTGGCAAAAATTCCAAAATCCTTGTTGTCCCGGATGGAGACCTTCTGATGCCTGCGCTTGCAATCGAATCTAAAAGCTAACGACTGGAGCGTCGGCAGACCTCGCAGTCTCAGGCGCGGCTTTTTTTATTTGCGGCCCATGTCGAAGTGGGCGGCCAAGTTTAGCGCGGGATTCTGTAAAAGTGAAGCGAGGGCAGGCACCGCTTCGCTCCTAAAACAAGGCACAGAACCAATAATAGAGTAAATTTACGAATAGATGTCGTCTGCCGTTAAATTGTGAAATCTTAAATAGTGTGTTTCTTGCTTAGAATTGCAGTTTGCAGACTGCTCCGCTTAGAAGGGTCGGCGATTACATCATCCGCCGCTGTGAAGAGCGCGACCTCCGGGCAGTCATTGAAATAAACATGGCAGCGTTGCCTGAGCATTATTCTGATTATTTCTTCGAGTCCATCCTGAAGGAACTGCCCGAGGCTTTTGTCGTGGCGGAGCTCGGCGAAAAGATTGTGGGATATATAATGTGCAAAATTGAGTTTGGATTTTCCAACTTTAGGAAGCTTGGGTTCGTGAAAAAAGGTCATGTCGTCTCGGTTGCCGTGCTTGAGGAGCATCGAGGGAAGGGTATTGGCCGCGCCCTCGTCCTTGAGGGGATCAACGGTTCGTCGCTTAGAAAAAGCGACGAAATCTACCTGGAGGTGCGCGTGAGCAACAAGGGAGCCATCAAGCTGTACAATGATCTGGGGTTTGAGACAAAATCCCGGCTACGGTCGTATTACCGAGACGGCGAGGACGCTTTTTTGATGGCACTGGAAATTGGCTAGCCATGTCTTAAAAAGATTGATAAGATCGGTTTCGAGCCTGAAATACAATGGAACTTGGGAAGAGGCAGATGAGGAATCGGGGAGCAGGGCTTGCCCTCATCGTTGTTGCCGTCCTGGTTTTCATTGTCTATGTATACCTACTTTTCTTTAGCAGCTGGAGCATGGTGGTCGTACAGGCAACAATTCTAGGAGCGATCGGGATTCTCCTTCTGGTGCTTGGGTGGATTGGTTACACTATGCTAACGGCGCCAAAGGCCCCGGAAGCGACAAAATAGCTTGCTAATTTGAAAGCTGAAAGGCTCAGATTCGTTCAGATTTTCCGCCAACCCAGGTATCCGCCACGACCTGGTATATCCGTGGACCGACTTCCCTGACAATCTTGATCCCTTTTATCACAACGTCATGTCCTGCGAAGGCCCTGTCCACTTCGGAAATTGCCGCATCACCCGCCGCTGCCTTGTTATCGGCCTTGAGATGGCAAAAGTAGTGGATCATCCCTCCTTCGGCCTTGAGTGCGGCAATTGCACTCTCCATGTAGCTGGAAGCTCGTTCAGGCAGTGGCATTAGCACCCGGTCAGCAATCCCAGTAAGAGTCCTGCGGATCGCAGCGTCAGCATCATCGTGGATTGACACTACGCGCTCGTTAACCTTGTTTAGCACCGAGTTGATTCTGCACAGTTCAGCCGCAGCTTCGTTTGAATCAATGTTGTACACGAGGCATTTCTTGTGCTTTCTTGCGATTACGATCGAGTAGGTGCCGACGCCCCCGAACATATTGACGATCACCTCCCCGTCTGCGACTAGGCTTGCAATCCGTTCTCGTTCTGTGGATAGTCGTGGAGAAAAGTACGTTTTGGCCACATCGACCCGGAAGCGGCAGCCGTGCTCCCGGTATTCTGTCAGGGTTTTGTTTACTCCAGACACGAATTCCAGATCCCTGATCCTGTAGTCTCCTCTAACCGCAGATGACTGCATAAAGACCGATTTGGCAGTCTTGACGTTCTGAAGAATTGCGCCCCCTATCAAAGTTTTTTTTTCGATCAGAGTGTCAGGGATTTTGATTATTACAATGTCGCCTATCATATCAAACGCCGAGTAGAGCTGTGAAACCTCTTCGGGCGGCAGGACAGTTGAGAGCGCTTCCTTGAGCATGTGAGGCATTAGTTCGCCCTATTGATTCTTGGTATAGTAATAGTTGCCTAATTGCTTTTGTTCTCTATCTAGCCGACTGCCTTCTTTGTTCACACGGGGCCTGCCGCTGGTTTCATCGCGCCTGTATGAGACACCAAGCGACTTTAGGAATCTATTCATTCCTTCCTCCTTGCGAAGAGGCGACGTGGCGGAACCTTCAACTCCGGGCTTGCCTTCAAAAAGAATGAGCGTGTCTGAGACCAAGTCCATAAGCTGGAGGTCATGGTCGATTACCACAGCGGACTTGCCTCGTGCGCGAACAAACCTTTGCAGAAACTTGGCAACAGCTATTCTGTCTTCGGCATCCAAGAATGCAGAGGGCTCATCCAAAGCGTAAATGTCGGCAGAACGCAGGAGGCTCGCAGAAACCGCTGCTTTTTGCAGCTCGCCTCCGCTCAGGTTTTTGACAGACTTGTCATAGAGTTTTTTTACTCCCATTGGGATGAGGATCTGATCTTCAACCGCCGAACCTTCTATCGGACTCTCATATGCCGCGTACATCAGCGACCGAACATCCCCGTCATACTCCTGGCTCAGATATTGTGGCTTGTACGAAATCTTTGCCGATGTGCGGATTTCACCACTATCAGGCTTATCAACACCGGCAAGCATTTTCATGAATGTTGTCTTACCAAGGCCGTTTGCTCCGACTATTCCCACGATTTCCCCCTGCCTGATTCTTCCCGCTGCGACGCCCAGCGTGAAAGAAGGGTATCTCTTCTCAATCCCCGTGAATTCTGCCACCGAAACATCAAGAATGGAATCGTCGATGGAGCTTGCAATGTCGAACTTGAACGCCTTGTCGCGGAAGCGCACATTCTCAGCAGGGATGAATCCTTCGAGAAAATTGTTAATGCCGATCTTGGTACTCTGCAATCCCGCTACAATGCCATAAGCCCCCGGCTCGCCATACAGGATGTTGACATAGTCCGACAAGTAGTCCAGAAGCGAGAGGTCGTGCTCAACTACCATCACGCTTTTGCCCTCGTCTGCAAGTTGCCTTATCACTTTTGCGACTGCCAAACGCTGGTAGACGTCATTGTACGACGAAGGCTCGTCGAAGAAGTAATACTCGGCGTCCTTTGCGGCCGCAGTCGCCACAGCCAGCCTCTGCAACTCGCCGCCACTGAGGTCAGAGATGTTGCGGTCTAGAACGCTTTCCAGTTGCAGCTGTTGCACAAGCCGATCCGCGACCTTGCGCTCGTCAAACTTGGCAAGCAGCTCTCGGGGAGTGCCCTTGAACGCCTTTGGGATAAGGTAAACAAGCTGGGGTTTTATTGATGCCCGCAGTTGCCCGCTGGCTATCTTTTCAAAATGCGACTTTAATTCAGTCCCCTGAAATCTTTTCAGAACCTGGTCCCAAGTGGTGCCGGCGTCGAAGTTGCCAAGATTCGGTCTCATGTTTCCAGACAAGACATTGACAACAGTGGACTTGCCCATTCCGTTTCTGCCTACTAGCCCCAAAACCGATCCTTTCTTCGGAGTTGGCAGGCGGTAAAATCTAAACGAGTTTATCCCATACTGATGTATTTTTTCCTCTGTCAGCTCCCGTGCAAGGTTTACAATAACTATGGCGTCAAACGGACATTTCTTAATGCAGATGCCGCAGCCAGTACAGAGATCCTCAGCAATAACGGCCTTTCCGTCCTCCGGCCTCTGGATTATGCACTCGCCTCCAGTTTTGTTTACTGGACAGTATGTTATGCACTCAAGGCCGCATTTTCTTGGCTGGCAGAGTTCCTCGTCAAGAACTGCCACTCTGTGTGTGGACTTTGGATCGGCGTTTCCCATCGAATAATCTAGCGAATAAAATTCGCACTGATGCGTTATATAGCTACCTCTGCGTGTCCCTACTACTTGCTCCTAGACACTCCGTAGATTGTAATTGAGATTCGCATACCAAGATCGGCATTTCCGTGATAGCATCCTTCGCAGGAACATTAATTTAGCCCTCAGACGATGACACCGGTAAGCCGGTCATAGCGGCAGGGTGCGACCCGGTCCCATTCCGAACCCGGAAGTCAAACCTGCTGTCGCTGCTGTGTTACTGACCTGCGTGAGCGGTTGGGAAGCAGCAGTGCTGGCATTCTTCAATCATATTCTGGATCTCAGCGTGCCAAGTCTTCGCCAAGGTGGACTATTTTAATTAGCTTGCGGACGTGCATGGCCATCCTATCTACTATTCCGAAAATTGACGCGGTTCCCATTGGGTCCCACGCCCTTGACTCAATCACGCAGCAATAATCTGAAACGTGTACTGATAGCTTGCGAACCTCTTCCTTCATTATGTTTTGAGAATATTCCCGAGTTATTTGCTCATCTTTTGAAAGAAGGTCAGCAAGCACTCCGCCGCTCCATCCCATTGTGGTGATTTTACCGCTTTCCAGGTTGAAGTACGGCCACGCGTCCAGCAGGCGGTGGGCATTGTCGTCATTGTTTGCTACCGATCTGTTTTCCACGAGGAAATAGACGTTAAAGAATGGCCCCATGCGGACGACTTCTTCTACCCCCACAAAGTCGACGTTGCCGCTTGACATTCTCAGAAACCCGTCTCTATGGGCAAGCCATTTCTCAAAGTAGGGCCTATTCATCGGATGAACATCAAGCTCCATCATGCCAGCCCTGCATGCGAAACCCTTCTGCTCAAGCAAAGAGGCAAGCTGGGAAAGCTGAAACACCGGCAATGCACATCACTGCGGGGTCTGCTTCTCGTCCTCGGCGAGCAGTTTGATTATGGTCCGCACTCCAAAGCCGGTTGCGCCCTTGGGATTGTAAGCCCGTTCGAAGGTGCCATCCTGCGTCCAGGCAGTACCAGCGATGTCCAGATGGACCCAGGGAGTGTTTGAGACAAAGTTTGACAAAAATGCGGCGGCCGTTATGGCACCGCCAGGTCTTCCTCCGACATTCTTGATATCCGCAAACGTGCTCTTTATCTGATCGTGGAACTCGTCGTAGAGCGGAAGCTCCCATACCTTCTCGCCGGTCTTTTCAGCGCACTTTTTCAACCTGTCGAGCAGTGGCTTGTTGTTCCCGATCATGGCCGCAACGTTTGATCCCAGGGCAATTATTGCGGCGCCCGTGAGGGTTGCAAAGTCAATAACAGCCCTAGGGTTGTAGGTTGCGATTCCGTATGCAATTGCGTCACCGAGGATCATCCGGCCTTCGGCATCCGTGTTTAGCACCTCGACCGTCTTGCCGTTATACATGCGCACGATGTCGCCCGGCCTGTATGCGGAGCCAGAAGGCATGTTTTCGACTGCGGCAACTATTCCAACGACATTTATCGGCAGTTTCATCGAGGCAATTGCCCGCATTATCGCAAGGACAGTTGACCCTCCGCACTTGTCAAATTTCATTTCATCCATTTTATCACCCGGCTTGATTGAAATTCCCCCGGTGTCAAATGTAACCGCCTTGCCCACAAGAAGGTAGGGCTTGAGACTTGTACTCCCGCTGTATTCCATGATTATCAGTTTTGGGGCATTGTCGCTGCCTTTGCCAACGGCGATGATACCCCCCATCCCCATGCTTTCCATTTCATAGCGCTCAATAATCCGGGTTTTCATGCCGCATTCCGCCGCAGTCGAAATAGCGGTACTGGCAAGGTATGCTGGCGGACAATCATTGGGTGGCATATTGCCCAGATCCCTCGAATAATTTACCGCATCGCTTACAAGGGAAGCCCGGTCTGCCACCGACTGGGATCGAGGTGATTCAGAATTAACAAGTATTGTTGCCTCTTCGACTTTTTGTTTTTGCTGACCGTTTGCTCCCACAGACGCGTCCTCGCCTTTTGCTTTGTACCTGTCGAAGCTGTACTGGGACAGGCAGATGCCCTCGGTCATGGCCTCGATCAATCCCTCATCAAGGTTTGAAAACTGTAGGATGGAGAATTCTCGTAGACCAAGCTCCTTTGCCTTGGCAGCGACTTTAGCAGCTGAAACCCGGGCAACCTCGTCGGAAAATTTTTCTCGCTTACCTAGACCAATTAATAATATTTTGCTCATGGGCCCCTTGCCCAGAGTGGGAAAGAGCATGCTAGTACCGGCCTTCCCTTGAAACTCTTTAGCCTCAAGGGATTGCTTGATGTGGGAGACCAGTGTTGGGTCGAGTTCTTTTGACTGCGCAAAGTCATGTTCGCCTTCATAGACGCCTATGCCAAGCATCGGAGTCTGCCGCTGATCTATTTTTGACTTCTCGACTCTAATCTGCACCATTGCCTCAGTGTCGCAGAAAGCATTTGGCAGTACTTTATGTTAACGGATCGGCGGGAGCGACCAGATTTGCATGAGACAATGAATGACCGAAACCCGCCAATATCTCAGGGCTAGCTTTTTATCTTGCTCTCCAAATCGGATTTGTACTCTTGGAATTGTCTAAGCGATCTGATGAATCCATGAGTTGCGATTGCAGGGATGGCAATAATGGGCTTTAGCATGCGCTATCTTGATTTGAAACGCAGAATCAGAGATATCCGGATGTGGGCGATTCAGGGCATAGCAGAGGCAGGTTCCGGACATCCGGGCGCGTCTTTTTCAGCGGCAGAAATTATGGGGACACTTTATCTTCGCAAAATGAAGCATGACCCGTCCCGACCTGACTGGCAGGACCGTGATTACTTTATCAATTCAAAGGCGCATTCGGCACCAGGCTTCTTTTCGACGCTTGCTGTTGCTGGGTACTTTCCTGTGGAAGAAATAAAGACTCTCCGCAAGCTGGGCTCGAGGCTACAGGGTCACCCCGTCAGGTATTCGGAGTTCCAGAAGAACCATAGCGTTCCCGGGGTGGAGTATTCCGGCGGTTCAGAAGGGATCGGCCTGTCGGTAGGTATTGGGATAGCGCTTGCAAAGAGACTCGACGATTCCAAGAACAGGATCTTTGTGCTAATAGGCGACGGTGAGTCAAACGAAGGTCAGATCTGGGAAGCCTCAATGGCAGCAGGCAAGTTCAAGCTTGATAACATTGTTGCCATACTGGACAGGAACAGAATCCAGCAGGACGGATTTACCGAAGATATTATGCCACTTGACCCTGTGAAGGACAAGTGGACCGCGTTTAACTGGCAGGTTTTTGAAATTGACGGGCATAGGGTGGAGCAGTTGATAGACGTGCTGAACAAGGCTGTGCAGACAAAAGACAAGCCTGTGCTAATCGTTGCGAATACGATAAAAGGCAATGGAATCAGGCACATGGCAAATAATCCCCAATGGCACGGAAAGGCTCCGCCGCGCAAGCACACGCCCGTACTACTTGAGGAGTTGAAAAGTGAGTACTTTATAGCTCCTTCCATAATAGCTGGCGAGCGTGAGAATTACGAGGATAAGATAAAGAAGGTGGAGCGCGAGGGCGTCGAACTTATCCATCTCGACGTCATGGACGGGGTCTTTGTGCCGAACTCGACTTTTCTTGCTGACACGATAAAGAGGCTCAGGAGAATCACGAGCCTGCCGTTTGACGCCCACCTTATGATTGAAAAGCCGCTCCAGCATCTGCAGGATTACATCGACGCACGCTGCGACATTATTACAGTACACGCAGAGGCTTGCAGCCATTCCGAGTTCAGGCAGATACAGGAGAAACTGATATCAAACGGAATAAGCCCCGGAATCGCCCTAAACCCAGAGACCGACGTGCCCGCGTGGCTTTATGATTGCCTTTCAGATCTTGACGTCGTAACCGTCATGTCCGTTCATCCGGGCTTTGCCGGCCAAAAGTTCATGCCAGAGGTCTTGCCCAAGATGGTCGCTATCGACATAAAGTTGCGCGAGGCAGGCTTTAGGGGTTATATCGAGGCTGACGGCGGTATCGATGCTACGACCCTGCAGCAGGTTTACGACGCCGGCGCGCGTATATTTGTGGCTGGAAGCGCGGTCTATGGCGGTTCTGATATCCACGGTGCGATAATCCAGCTCAGGCACAAGGCTGCGGTAGCCCTGGAGAGAAAGCTCCTTGACCACGCGAGCAGGCTTAACATTAGAGCTGATTGGCTGAAAGCAAGGAAGCACGTCCTTATCCCGTACGCCAGCGAGCTGGCCATAGAGGAAGAGCTGCATGCTGTTAAGTAGCGAAAAAAGGATTGCCGACATGAGGTCGGCGTACGGCGACGCACTGGTGGAACTGGGAAGAGACGATCCTAGAATTGTTTGTGTTGGAGGGGACACTACCGAGTCGCTAAAGACGAAAAAGTTTGGCGACAAATTTCCGGACAGAATGTTCAACGTCGGAATTGCGGAAGCAAACCTTGTTTCGATCGCGGCAGGTCTCGCAATTGCAGGCAAGATTGCCTTTGCCAGCACTTACGCTGCCTTTATTCCCGGTAGGTGCGTGGACCAGATTCGAAACGCTGTATGCTATCCAAACCTGGATGTCAAGCTTGTGGTCTCTCATGGAGGACTGACGGTCGGCCCCGACGGTGCATCACACCAACAGATTGAAGACATCGCAGGAATGAGGGCTATTCCTAGGATGCGCGTGATCGTGCCAGCAGACGCTACTTCGGTGAAGCATCTTATCAGGGTTCTTGCTTATACCAGCGGCCCATTCTACATGAGGCTGGCACGGCCTTCAAACGAGGTGGTGTATTCCGAACAGAGCAACGGCGACTCTTTCAAAATTGGAAAAGGGATTGTTCTCTCTGAAGGTAGCGATGCCACAATAATCGCATGTGGTCTCTTGGTCGGAATGGCTATTGAGGCCGCAAAGGCTCTGAAGGAGCGGGGAATCTCGTGCCGAGTCGTCGACATGTTTTCCATAAAGCCACTTGACAAGGATCTGGTTTCAAAATGCGCCAAGGATACGGGAGTCATAGTGACGGCGGAGGAGCACAACATACTGGGGGGGCTGGGAAGCGCCGTGGCCGAGTCCGCCTCTGAAAGTTATCCTGTCCCCGTCCAGCGCGTCGGAGTCAGGGATACTTTTGGAGAATCAGCGAGGGACGAGGAAATTGATGATTTGCTGGCAAAGTATGGCCTGACATCAAGGGACATTGTAAACTCTGTTTTTGAAGCAAGGAGCAAGCTCAGGAAATGAAGATTTTTTTAGATACCGCAAATTTGGATCAGATAAAGACCTACAATGATATGGGCCTTGTCGATGGAGTCACTACCAACCCGACACTCCTTTCAAAGGAAAAGGCAAGCCCGACGGAAATCATGCGGCAGATAGCAAAGATGGTAGATGGTCCGGTGAGCCTGGAGGTCGTATCCACAAGTTATGAGGGCATGCTAGAGGAGGCGCACAGGCTCAGAGAATACGGCCAGAACGTCGTAGTAAAGATACCGATGCTTCCAGATGGCCTCAAGGCAGTCAAGCAACTAAAGAAAGAGGGCACCCAAACCAACGTCACGCTGATATTTTCTGCCAACCAAGCGGTTCTGGCAGCCAAGGCCGGCGCTTCATACGTGAGCCCGTTTATTGGAAGGCTTGACGACGCGGGGCACGACGGAATGGCGTTGATCGAAGACATTGTAAAGATCTTTAATAATTACCATTTTGACACAAACGTCCTAGTTGCCAGCATACGCCATCCCCTGCATGTTGTCGAGGCTGCCAAGATTGGGGCCCACGTGGTGACATTGCCTCCAGACATCCTTGGCAAGATGATGGCTCACCCGCTGACGGACAAGGGCCTTGCCACTTTTCTCAGCGACTGGGAGAAGGTGCGCAAAGGAAACCCTAACCTAGAATTCTAAGCGGTGCGCAAGAGCCGTATTACCTTCTTGGGCATGTCCTGCAATCTGCTGACCGAGAGCGTCCTTTCGTACTTCAGGTACTTCAGGTTCTGCCCTATGCCCACCGCATCGTTTAGAGTTCTGCCAACTCCTATTGCTACCATCTGGACGCCAAGCTTTCGGTAGGAGAGCACCATCGAGCGCACTGCGTCAAAGTCTGACGGTTCGCCGTCTGTGAGGGTAACAAAGACGTCGGGCTTGAAACTCTTCATTACGGGCTGGAGAAGCGCATACACCTCGGCCAGGGGTGTTCCGCCACTGGCGCGGATCTGCACCAACCTGCGGGCGCAAACGTTTGACCACTTGATGTTCGGAGGCTTTATCACCCAGCATTGAACCTGCCTCTGCTCTGTGCTAAACGAGTAAACAGCAAACTTGACGCCTAGGTAGTTCAAGGCTTCGCACAGCGCGACCGTTGCCCGTTTGTACTCTATTTCGGCGTCGGCAATGCTGCTAGAGTGGTCTAGTAGTATGGCGACCTTGGTCTTTATCGAGAGCTTGAAATCGTTGATAAACGGCTTCGGCAGCGACTCCGCGTAGACTTCGACGTCAATTTCGTCGCCAGTATCATCATGCCTCTCAAGCCAGCCGGTTTTCCACTCTCGGAAAGCTCCTTTTGTCTTGAGTATCAGATCCTGATCGTAAATGACGGTCTCGTCCACATCCATCCTGTCAGGCACCCGCAGACCAAGATTCTCAAGACTATCGTAACCTTTGTTTTCCGTCTTCTTGCTCTCCTTGACGAGAGTCTCAAACTCGTGCAGTACGTCGTTTCCCTCGTAAATTTCCCTTGTCTTTTCGTCAACGTTCTCCTTCTTTTGCTTGAGCCGTACGACTTTTTCAATTTGCTTTAGGACGTCATTTTGAGTCAGGGACGCGCCAGCGCGCGTTCTCGGCGCAATAACTGGGATTGAAACCAGCGGGTCCAGCTCGAGCATCTTGATTATTTTGGAGACATGCTGCTCAACCCAGTCAGTCGAGTAGCCGGAATCAAGCGCCTCCTGAATTATCGAGTTCGCATAGTCGGCAGCCCTTTTGACCCTCTCGTTCTCGCCGCCAAACAGCTCGCCCTTCAGATAGCCGGTGAGAAAATATTGAGAAAACGCCTCTGCAATCTTTGCCTTGCCATACATAGTATTTAGTAGCGCCCTCGAATGCCAGGAAATGCCCTCGTTGAATACAAGTTCGTCCTCCATTCCCTCCCAGGACCTAAGGCCCAGAATTTGCACGCGCTTTGCTTCGAGAGTATTGAGGATGAATCCATAGGCATGCTCTGAACTTTGCACCTTAGAAGAGTGTCGAATCCGCATGGATTCGAGCCAGAGGGCGACCCTCCACTGCCTGTATTTCTGAAAGTCTGACCCCTGATAGTAGTTCATTGACGGCAGGGTTATCTGATTTCTGTCGAGCTTTGCGGCAGGCGGCTTATCTGCAACAATGATAACGCTCAATCTTTGTTGTGAAGACCATCTCCGGGCAAGAAAGGTGGCTATGTCGAGAAGTACGTCATTTCGCATAGTGGCGCTTGCTATACCCATCATTTTTCGCCGAAGATAGAGGTTATCATGTCCATAACCTTCTGAAACTCAACCTGGCCCCACTGGTCATACGCGTTTGCGTAGACAATCTCGGCGACGGTCCTGGCCGGAAGCCCCGTGTTTAGCATCTTGGCAAATGCAATGGTTTCCCTCAAACTGGGGCTGTAGTTCAGCTCTTCTACAGACGCCGCTTCCCTCAGGCTGTTGGCAAGGTGTATTGCCCGCTTGACTTCAGCAATCTTTGCACCGTCGATGGTTACGTGCCGCTTTACTATCTCAAGCTCAAGCTCTTCAGGAGGATAATCCAGCCGCATTCTGACTGGAAACCTGCTCAGCAGTTGCGGAGGAAGCTCCTTTGTTCCCACGTGGGAGAGAGGATTGATAGTTGCGATTACAAACCAGTCGTCTGATGCCCGCACAATCTGGCCTTCGGCTTCCTTTAGCACTAGCTGGCGGCGGTCGTCCAGCGCCTCGTCGAGCCTCAAAAGGACGTCTGCCTCAGCGGCATTTAGCTCATCAAGATAGAGCATGGTCCCCTCCCGCATGGACTTGACCAAGATTCCCTCGACAAAGCTGACGTCACCCTTTTCAAGTGACTTGGAACCGACGAGGTGTGATTCTCGTGTCCGGAGGCTAAAGTTTACAGAGAAAAGCTCCTTTTTCATCAGCGCAGCAAACTTTCGAACCAGGGTTGTTTTCCCCGTCCCTTTTGGTCCTATTATCAGCACGAACAGGCCCGATTTGTACGCCTTTTCTATAATGTCCAGGGCATTATTCCAATCAAGATAGGTCACCTCGGTGTCCCCGCGGCCGATGCCGGAGGCAGTCGCAGCTCTCTGCGATTCCATCTACATTATAGCAATATCTTTCAGTATTTGAGCGTTCAGCCAGGAGTTTGGCCCTCTGCGCCCACTAAGCACGAGGCGCTCGGGCGAGCCGAACCTATTCGCCCGTTGGTAGATGAAAGGTCATCGATTGAATTCCAAGCCTGCCCGGCCCTGTAAACCTGTTTAGAAACACGCTGGTACCGCCAAACAGCCCCGTTTTTACTCCAAGTTTTATCGTGTCCATCTTGACGCTGGATTCTTTGTACAGGTAAGCCCCCGGTTCAATGTCAATCTGCTCTCCGGCGGCCAGTTGACGCTCAAGAACATTTCCGTATCCATGGAGAGCCAATACACCTGGCCCTCTGAAAGTGTCTATAAAAAAGCCGGTGCCTCCGAAAAGAAGATTTGATATTCCCTTCTGACGGTAAAACCCATACTCGATCCCATCAGTTGCGAAAAGGAACTGGTGCTCTCGGACGTCAATCTGGTCCCCAGTCCCGAGCTCGAGCATAACGAGCTGCCCGGGGGCGTCTCGTGAAAATGCGATTCTTCCTGCACCTTGGGCCTGAGTAACCACCACGGGAAGGCCGGCCACCATCCTTCTTCCAACTCCCTTGAGCATGCGGGCGGATATATCCACAGTCGGATCCTTCCAGAGCAATATGTGGTGCTCAAAGAATACAGGTCGTGAACCGGAACCGAGCTCAAGCGTGGCTACGGGCACTAACTCTCCGTCTATCGTCATTTGAACGTCTTCAAATTTCATTTCATGCCTTGTTTCGAAAAGCTTCATTGCAAACTGACTTCTTAACACGGTTGAATCGTACAAATAAAGATTATCTCTCACGAGATGGCCGATAATTGTTAAAGACTTTGAGAATGTTTCTTGCTCCATACGAATGGGTAGACAGGCATTCCTAGTGATTATTTTGGTTATTGCAATTGCAGTTGCTGCGATTATTCCGTTTGGGATCTCCCGAGGTGCAATATCGCAAAAAGTGGACCTGATTCCGACTGGTCCTGCACGTCCCTCTCCAGGCAACCATACTTCGCAGGAAACAACAGCAGCGTCGGTTTCCAATTCAAGTTATGCAGTAGTAAACAACAAGACGGCTATCTCGCAACTAAAGCTCGCGTCGCTTTTGCCGGCTCCTGTCGACCCCAGGGCAGGCAGGGCGGACAGAAACGTCACGGCAATCGCAGCGGCTGATAAGCTTTTTGATGTGACTTCTAATGGCTCGCACTTTGTCAGTGGAACAAGCGGCAATGCGCTGCAATTCCACGCATACTATGAGGACTACTTTTCTTATGAAAACTCGTCTTCATTATCGAGCCCTACGCTCACGGTCTCGTTTTGGATGATGAGAGATCCAAACGACCAGAATTACGGGCATTTTGTTTCATACTTTAACCCCACGTCACATTCGGGCTGGTACTTTGATACCGGCAACTCGACTGACCAATCCGCAAGGTTCACAGTAACAAACACAAATGGCACCCTGTTCCAGACACAGGATGTAAAACTGCAGATCGGTCATTGGGAGCAAATTGTGGGGGTTTTTGACGGCTCGACTGTGGCCATCTATGGCAACGGGTCGCTAGCCAGCTCGGTCAGGTTCTCCGGCACCTACAACCCGTCGCCTGCTGTGCCTTTGCGCATTGCAGAGGGCTCTTATTGCAATTCTTGTGTTCCAACAGGCCTTACCATAGACGAGCTTCAGATTTACGGAAAGGGCGCCCCGGCATACCAAATAGCCGCGAGGTGGAATTCAAGCCAACCCCTGTTAAACCAGGTGCCGCTCACTGGCTACTGGAAGTTTGACAACAATCTGGTCAATCAAGTCAGAGGCGATAGCGGCAGCATAGCCACACTGGTAGGCGGTATGGCCGCCGCTCCTGACGGCCGCGTCTTCTTTACAGAAAAAAACACAGGAGAGATAAGGATTCTCCAGAACAACCGAGTTCTTGCAGACCCCTTTGCCACCATCAACGATGTCTTTCCGACAATAATGTACGGGCTGCTTGGAATTGCGGTCGATCCCGACTTTGAGTCAAATCACTTCGTTTATGCTTACTACACTTCATTCGATAACGAATCGGGCTTGGCCTTGAGCAGGGTCGTTAGATTCACTGACCAGAACAACACTGGAAGCAGCGAGAAAATCATTTTCGACAAAATCCCCGCTTTTAACGGGATGCACACTGGCGGTGGATTGGGTTTTGGTCCAGATGGCAAGCTGTACGTCACGGTCGGCGATGGCTACCTAGGGGCACCCGCCCAGAACGTTTCAAGCCTGTTGGGCAAAACCTTGCGCATCAATAAAGACGGCTCTATACCGGCGGATAACCCGTTTCCAAACTCCCCGGTGTTCAACTACGGACATCGAAACGTCTACGGCATCGCTTTCGACAATCGGACGGGAACCATAATATCAACTGAAAATGGTGTTGATATTTACGACCAGGTGAATTTGGAAGTTAAAGCCGGGAACTACGGCTGGCCTAACCTGAGGAGGGCAGACACTAACCCCGAGCTTTCAAACTCTACCATGGTGGATCCAATCCTGGTTTACTTTTACACTATTGCACCCACACAGGCAGTATATTATGACAAGGCAAAGTTTCCGCAACTGACTGGCATGTTCCTCTTTGGCTCGTACAACCGCGGGGAAATATTTGGCTTCAAGATGGATCCTGATGGCAAGCATGTAGCGGAGCAAATCGAAATAAAGCTGCCACAAAACACGTTCACGGACCCGGTCACTTCCATCACTGTTGCGCAGGACGGTGGCATTTATTTTGGAGGCCACCATATATACAGACTATCAGACCTCTCCCTGCAACCCTAGCTACTCCGGCAGTGTCGACGTCGCTGTCCCAATGCGGTAGGCCTCATTCGTGCGGAGACTGACTGCGAAATGGCCTCCCAGCCAGATAAAGTATAGGGAGCCTTCAGGATGCAGCAATTTACAAGAACCTTGGAAATTGCTGCTGTTATCGGCTTCACACTACATTGTGATATAATATACTAATAGAACATAATTACCGAATTAATTGCCCGTCAAACGTATCCACTTTCGAGGAAGGTTATCTCCTGCAGCTGCAATTCTTCTTGGAGTAATGCTTTTTGGCACAGCACTAAGTAACACCTCGTCAGTCGGTAACCGGTACTCTGCGTCTGCAGCAAGCACATGTGCGCCCGTGAAGATTTCCGGAATCAGCGCAAGTTCCAGTTATGCAGGGTTTGCGGCGTCCCACGCAATTGATGGCTCCCTTAGAACGAGATGGGCCGCGGCCCCGGGGTCATGGATTATGGCAAATCTCCAATCAAAGCAGATTATATGCAGTGTAAGCGTAGCATGGTTTAGGGGAGACTCGGTGAAATACAGCTTTGAAATCCAGCTATCAATCGACGGATCTTCTTGGAGTCAGGCGTATGCTGGAACAAGCAGCGGCAAGACAAAAGCGCTCGAATCTTATTCAATACCGTCTATGAGCGCCCAGGCAATCAAGATTCTTGTCTCCGGCAGTTCCACCAACAAGTCGGTTAGTATCACAGAACTTGCGGTTGGCAGCTACGCCTCAGTGTCAGCGACGCCATCGATAGAGATAACATCACCGGCCCAGCTGTCCACGGTCAGTTCGCCAATCTTGAACGTCACGGGAAGCGCATCTGACGGCACTGGCGCCGGCATAGAATCCGTTGAAGTCAGAGTGGATAACGGACCATTCGCTGCTGCCAGACAGCTAGGAAGCAATGGCTGGGGGTCATGGTCTGCTCCTACGAACTTGGGCGCAGCCGGGCCGCATAACGTCACAGCTATGGTAGTAGACCTGGCCGGTAACCAAGCCAGTAATACCGTCGCAGTTACCGTTCAATCGGGACTTTACGATGACTTTTCCGGCGGAACATACACACTTGTCGACGGCCAGTCATCCCCGAATGGCAAGTGGCATGACCAGTTCAACGGATATGGTTCGGCGGGTGTCAGGGCCGACTCTAACGGCAACAACATTTTCTTTGAGCAGCCAGAGACTGCCACGGACGGAAGTACACACGCAGCGCTAGTGCTATCCACGAAAAACCTTGGTACTAGCTACAAACTTTCGCTAGACGTCAGAACAGACAGGCAGCTCAAGCCGAATCCCAACACATGGGAAACTGCCTGGATAATGTTCAATTACGTGGATAGCTGGCACCATTACTACTTTACCCTGAAGACTAATGGATATGAGCTTGGAAAGAAGGATAACAACCTCCAGCGGGATCAGCAGGTCTTTCTTGCAACTGGCGCGTCGCCGAGCGTGACCTTGGGCACTTGGCAGCACGTGGACATCCAGGTTCAGGGCAACCACATTATCGTATGGGTAAACTCGGCCAAGGTGGCAGACTATTTTGACACAGGTATGAGCTCTGCATTCGCAAACGGAGGTGCCCTTGGGCTCTACACCGAGGACTCTGCAGTAAGCTTTGATAATATCTACACGAGTTCGCTCCAGTAGCAGCCAATGAAAGACAATCGACAGTCTACTTGAAGCGGCTAGACCCCCGTGAGCCGAAAGTTTAGGCTCTGGGTTGAGGAAATGTTTCCACAGCCTGCGTCAGCCCGCAGTTGAACTTGGTGATTTTCTCTAGTTTTTGAAGGCATCAAGCTTATATAGAATCCGAGGGCTACAAAATCCTCTTGAAGATTTTTCTGTATGGACGCACCAATAATGCCGAGTTCGCACTGGCAACCTTGGCCTTTTTTGCCATAGCAACCCTGCTGTTGCTTCCTATGGTTTCAGTAGTTTTGGCATCGCCGGCCGACAGGCCAATTCAGGCTCCCAGGTTGCACGTGAAGGATACCAGCTTTAGCTCAAACTGGAGCGGGTACGCAGTAGAATCGAACCTGAACAGTCCCGCGAGCAACTATATACGCAGTGCGTCAGGTTCATGGGTCATTCCAGCACTTTCCTGTACCCCGACTACCACTTACTCTTCGATCTGGGTAGGAATAGACGGCTACTCCAGCAATACTGTTGAGCAGCTCGGTACTGAGCAGGACTGCTCTGGTGGAGTTCAGAGAAACTATGCCTGGTTTGAAATGTATCCTTCAGCCTCAAGGCTAATTACGACTGTCTCGGTCAACGCCGGCGACAGAATAACTGCTTCAGTAGTTTATCTTGGGTCTAGCCAATTCAGGCTCAACCTGAGAGATCTAACTACAGGTCAGACCTTCAGCACGCTAGCCTCGGGCACCGCCCAGCTTTCCTCCGCAGAATGGGTCGTAGAAGCGCCTTCAGCCGCTTCCATCCTGCCTCTGTCGAACTTTGGCACGGCGACAATAACAAATGCCAGGTACACAACGATAGCCTCGCCCTCTGTTACTGAAACAATTAGCGGCCTTGGTTCGAACACTTATACGGATATCGCGATGCACGACCCTGCAGGCGGTAACGCAACGCCCACTTCGCTTAACCCTACTGGCACTGCATTTCGCGACACGTACTCTAGCTGAGCGCTGCGGGAGCATTCAGGCTCCGCGGCCACAAACCTATTTTGCAGTCGGATCAGATGAGGTTCACGGAAAGGGCGCAGGTCACGTGATAAAGATTCTGCCGGCGTTTGGCCCTGCTACTTACTACTGCTTCGCCGATGTTAATTTCCTTCAGACACCTTTTGCAATAAATTGTCTTTAACCTGCCGTGAATAAGGTATACCCGTCCAGCTATACGCTTTTGAATAGTCAAGGTACTTGCGTTGATTATCTTGTTCTTAATTTGATCCGTCAAAACGTAAATCCTCTTTCCTTTAGACATTGGCGGTAGACTCTTGAGCAAAGCTTTCTTTAATGATTGTGGAATTAGGTTCTAATACAATTCGCGAACGCGTCAACGCCTGCGGGTGTACCACTTGTAAATGTAGTATGCTGCTGCAATTATGATAATTGCAATTATCAGCTGCCAGAAGAATATGATGATAAGCGCTGCGACGATTATCAGGATTGCGATAATCACAAAGTCTAAAACTCCAAGAGGGCGATTCATTGGCTGCCTGGTGAACTACGCATAAACGCCCTTCTAAATCTTGCCCGCTCCCTTTGAAAAATCGAAGGATTATAGAACAATTATACCCAGAAAGAGCTACACGAAGTGGGCATTAGGGCTCGAAAATCCTCAGGAAACCGCAGGTTGGTTTTTGACCGAACCGTTCTGGGGCGAGCTTGCGTCACCGGAGAATGCAAGTAACTGCGACAGATGCATATTACTTACATGTGCTCTGATTTGCAGATGCACAGTCTTCCCGACGCCGAAATGCAGACAAATATTGTCGAACTTATACTCACAGGCAAGACCGAAGAGTCTCTAGCTCTCCTTAGCAAATACTACAATATGCAGCCTCCCGGCATTTGCGTGGGCACGGTCAAGGGAAAAAGGAGGACCGCATACGCGGTCTATGTTGCACGGGAAAAGAGGATTTACGCCATGAATTCCGAGATCTTTTTTAACCCGTTTGTTATGCTGCATGAATTCTACCATCACCTGCGCTCGCGGTCGGGAGCGCATCGCGGGACCGAAAGGCATGCTAACCTTTTTGCCAAGGCATTCATAGAGTCTTACTTGAACGAAAAAGGCAAATCCGGCGCTAGAAGCCCGCCTAGCAGCCTCAAGATAGAACGCGAGCCGGCAAACGACGACCCTTGAGCGCGGCTTCACCTTAGCACGGAAATAGAAATGAGCCCTTTGCCCTAGAAAAGGGCCTTTATGCCTTGGACGATATATTGCACAGCAATGGCGGCGATGAAGACTGCGAAGACTCGGGATATGATCATGGCGCCCCTCTTACCGAGGACTAAGTAAATCTTGTCGGCGTTTTTCAAGATTACATAAGTGATTCCGATGACAGCAAGTATGGAGAGGACAGTCAGCAAAAGTCCGCTGGACTCAAGCGTGATAATGACCGCGGTTATTGCACCGGGACCAGCGAGCAAGGGAAAAGCGAGGGGCACCACGCCGGTGTCCCCTGCTTGGTCTCTTGCAATGAAGCTCCTTTCTCCCCCAGTGAGTAATTGTATCGCGACAATAAAGAGGAGAACCCCGCCGGCCACCATAAAGCCATAGAGAGTAATTCCAAAAATGGCAAAAATCTGAGTTCCCGCAATTGCGAAGGCAAAAAGCAAGCCGGCGGCCGTCAATGTTGCAGTCCTGGAAATCTCGACGCGCTTCCTGCTCTCCATTTTTTCCGTCAAAGCGATATAGATGGGAACTATACCCAGAGGATCGAGCACTACCAGTAGCGCGATAATAGATCTGGCAAGAAGGGAAAAAGGATCATTTGGAATCGAAAATAAGTCCACCAAGCGCCTATTACAAGTAATCAGGACAAGAAAAAACCTTGCAGCTGCTCCCTCTCAATAGCAAATCGGGCGTATGGACCTTATCTAGCTACGAAGCGTGACATCATTGCCGGCTCAGATTGCGCTATTATCCCAGCGCGATATAGGTGAAACTTTGCTGCGGGAATAACAAAAAGAAAATTCCTTCTCCTAGACGTCCAGAGGTCGCTTTTATAATCGAGTGTGTAGCTTTTGTTAATTACATCGTTGGTTGACGCCCTCACTGTCGGCACTTATGCAATTGTAGCGTTTGCCCTGTCCCCGGCCTTGATTTTCCTAGTTTATCAAGACAGTTTTGCGACTCAAAAGAGTGCAATCGGGTCGAGCCAGCTAGTGACTCCAAACGCGATGGGAGCAGAATCACTCAGCGACCTAGGTGCGCATTCCAAAACCTCGATAGTTTCATCCCGCGATAATCCAGAGATGGTTCTGGCTGAAACGTACAACGAGGCCGCGGCCTCTGAGATATCGCGATGCGCTCCTAGCAACTTTACCGCTCCTCTCTGCCAAACTACGATGTCGCTTCTGGTTAACACTTGTGGAGAAAATCAGACCCGCGTGCCCGCCTGCCAAGACCCGAGAGTCGAATTGTTTCGGCCCGGTTGAGCAGCCACTTTGCATTCGTCACATCTTAAAATCAATGGGTGAGGTCAGCACCAATAAACCATATTTCATTGCCGAAAGACTTTAAACCGATAGAGGCAATTAGAAGTAAGCCGGTTGTCGGAATGGCGCACAGTGAAGCGATCATGACAATTCTGCAAACCTTCTCTGCCATCTTCAGGCAGCAGATAGTTCGGTCAAGTAATCGGTGCCAGGTTCTATGATAGATGAGATCCTCTGCTTGGTAAATGGCAGAAGCGTGATAGTAGATGCATGCGTCTCGCGAGAAATTGTAAGAAAGCTCGCTGACAGAGGAATAAAGGCCCGCCACGTTACGGATATGGATCCGAAAATGACGGACGACGAAATTGCCCAAATAATGCTTCCTGACGATGTTCTAATTACGAAAGACGTGGACTTTGCCAGGACCTTGAGGGAGCGTGCTATCCTTCTCCCGCATATGCAGCAATCTGGCGTGAACGCTGCAGGTCTCGAGAAAAAGAAAAAGCTTCCAAAAATAAAGCTGTCCAAGGAGGTAAAGGCCGCAGCCAAAGACTCTATCGCGCGCGAAATGACACTGGGCATACTTCACCTCAAGATACTCTGCGGAGTCTTCATGGTATTTGATATGAGAGTTCTGTCCGTAGAAGAGGTCAAGGAGATATACCGCTTTGTCAGGATAGCTGCGACCTGAGAGCAGGTTAAGCTTTTCATTCACAGGATTCAGTCGGGCGACTTTGGACTTTTGTATCCGCTTTATGAAGTTTCCTTGCTTAGTCTCTTTAAAACGGTATTTCTGTGACTACTATCGAAATTCGAATAGCAGATCTCTTCAGAATTCTTATATGTATCTTATCTGAGAAAAAATTACATGTTTGCATATGACGGGAGAAAATTAGGTGTTAAAGTTTCTGCTTTGATTTTACTCGCACTCATCACATCAGTGGGAGTCACGTCTGCTTTCAGGGTTCAGGCAGCAGTTGCTCAGACTGTAACTTATCCGGTCACCCAAATGTCCGACACAACCGGAACGGGACTCTTCGGAGTATCTGCACCTTCACCTTCCCAGACCGAGTATGCTTCTGCGTCTTCGCAGTTGGTCGGCAAGAGTATAGACCAGATTACGATTAAGCTGAGGAAGGTAGGTGCGCCGCCAGGCAACTTCCAAGTAGGCATAATCAACGCCGATCTTTCCATTAAGAAGTTGTTTGGGACAATGAGCGCCTCAAGTTTGAGTCCGACTGCAACTGATTACACTTTCTCGCTTTCAGGAGGCGGCCTATATACAATCCAAGCAGGCGACAGAATTGGAATTGAATACTCGAGTGGAGACGCTCAGAATTTTGTTGCCATTCTTGTTGATCGAAATGTTGCTGACCCCTTTGATGGAAGCAACACATATCGACAGGCCTACACGACCACTTGGACTAGCTTTACATCTGATGACCTTTACATGATCTTGGTTCAGACTCATGCAGCTGATACGACTCCCCCGACCGTAACGGCGAGCCCTCCTGGCGGCACTTTCACAACGGCCCAATCGGTAACATTGACACCTAGCGAGCCTGCGACCATATACTATACTACCAACGGCATAAACCCTACAACCTCTAGCAGCGTCTATTCATCCCCTATTTCGATATCATCTAACACTACGCTGAAATTCTTTGGAGTCGATACCTCAGGAAACGTTGGCACTGTTGTCACGCAGCAGTACAATTTCCACATTTCATCATGCAGTGTAAGCATCTCACCTTCGGGTTCGCTAATGAAAAATGTGGGCGAGTTTGCTCAGTTCAGCGCGACGGCCACTGGCACGAGCTCACCGAGCTACCATTGGACTGTTTCAGGAAGTATAATCAAAGACTATCAGGAACTCACCAACTTTGCGGCATTCACGTCTACTGGCAACTATACAGGCTTGGCCACTACGCCAATGTCTACATCGGACTACAATTCACAGTCCATTGGTTTTTACTGGCTGCCTGACCCAAGCCAAGTCTACCCTAACAATGCAAATGTCACAAGAACAGTTTCTGTCTCTGTAAACGGAGGCCTCTGTTCAACTTCGCAGACAGTTACGCTTATCCGGAGCACCAACGATCCCAACAGACAGCCTGAAGACTATTACGCACGATTGAACCACCCTCTGACTTATAACGTCCCCATCGCAGGACAGCAGATCTTGTATAATGGAACAAGATTATTGCAGGAACACATGCTCTGGCACGAGACAAACAGGTTTGGCTCCAGCTCAGGCACTGGCCCTCAAAGTTACGATGGTAGCCTGTTCTTCTCCTTCCACAGGGCGCTGCTAGACAACTACAATGCATGGCGCACAATGTTTGGTTACCCACAAGTTGGAACATGGACTCCAGGCGGAAGAGTGTCTTCGATTCCTACCACCGAGAATGGCCAGGACATCACAGACGCCCAGAGATTTGGCACCAGTGGCACTCCGGCTGTACCTTCATACTTTACAATTTCAGGCGGAACAACTCTGCGGCCATCACTGAATCAATGCGACCGTAATATGCCGGCTGGTCAGCAAAAGCTCAGTGACTTCGGTAACTTGACTCAGCTGGGCTGCGCTGTAACTATCAACCTGCACAATCCGGTTCACAACTCTATCGGCTCAAGCGCAGTCCAGGGCGCATGCACCAACCCCTCAATCTTCACGACACAATGCGGAGACATGACACTCATGATGACCTCAGAGAAAGACCCCATCTTCTGGAGGTTCCACAACTTTTTAGATCAGATACGACAGAATTATCTAATCGCAACAGGCGGGGCTGCTCACATACTCTACCAAAGCCCATTCCCGCTGTATCACTACCTGACCAATTTGCCGACTACAAACGTGCAGCTTGAAAACGGGACAAAAGCTGATGTGCCCGCGATGGCAGTCAAGTTCGACCAGCCTGTTTACGGCGTGCGGGCTAGCGACTTCACGGTCAACGGCTCACCGGCAACCTCGGTAACCGGTTCAGGAGCTGGCCCTTACATATTCACAGGCTTTGACTATCCGGGCTTTGGCGACGTTAACGTCGCAATGTCGTCGGGACAGATAATCAACGGGTTCGACGAGCCCTTTGCAGGTGACTCTTGGAGTTTCAAGATGGTTGATCCAAACGGCAACATTAACCATGACGGAATTCCCGACGGGATCAAGGTAAACGTATTCTTCCTCAACCCTGAAGTAACTGACACTGATGGCGACGGAATTCCCGACTCTGTAGAAATTCAATCGCACTGTCTGAACCCACTAGATTCACACGACGCCGACCAGCCATCAGGACTTAACGGATACACCTACCTCCAAGAGTTCAGACTGCTCGGAATCATTACATGCAATACGGCTTCCTCGACGCAATCGGTCCAAACTCCGGCCATTGTCCCCACACAGACGGAGCAAACTGCTGCCGTACCCGACCTAACAAATTAGAGCACTCGCTCTTTTTCCTTTTTTTAAGACGATGAGAACGACGGCGGGAGATCAACAGACCCTGTATTTAGTTAGACAAACGCTATCAAAGATTGGCCAACCAGCCGTGGTTGTCTACCTCTTGAGTATTGCATCAGCTTAGACCCAGTGCCCCAGATTGGGCTATTGACAAGATCATGCTCAGAATTACTATTCCCATTCCAGAAATTATTCGACCCCAAGTTTCCATATTTGTGTGGATGTTTTTGGTAGAAAACTATAACCGCATTGCGCTCAGCAAAGTTTGCCGCGTCGGTTACTTTAACCATTTCTCAAAATGCTAGCGGCATGTTGATGACTGTTTGATATCCGGGCTCATAAAGGGCAATAGTGCAAATTCTAACACTTATTAGCAGATACCTGATCCCAAGTCGGCTTAGCGACGAGCATAAATGACAGAGCCATAATCATTCCGGCGAAAATGCCAAGAGATCTATCCGCTCCCGATGCAATGGAGGCCCTAAAGCCAGTCTGTAGAGAACTATCGCATCTGCTCGACGAAGGCTTATTGAGTTTCGTATCTGCAAAAGAAAATGGGGATGGCAGTTTTGCAATCAATTTGAAGGCATCAAAGTTTCACTTTGCCTCCAGGGGGTTCAAGGATTCAATCGGCGACATAGAGTATGGCTCCGGAAGCCTGAAAATCGGATTGAGGTCAAGCGGCAGGCCTGGAATAGTTTACGTAGAACTGCTTTGAATTTCTCGAATAAAAAAATGGGGGATTTGCGTCAACTCAGCAGATCATCGGGCCGCCTGGCGGGTTGACGCAATCGGGGTTGTTAAGCGAGCGCATCATTCCTGTCGGGCCCGCACTTCCAGTCTGGTTCATGCCACCTGCGCTTGGGTCCGAGAAATAAAACACGACGCTTACGTTGGTTGTAATGTCCTGCTGCCCTGCCTGGATAGGCGTTGGCGTTGCAGCCAGACCCGCGGCATGGTCGACTCTTGCGCTGTATATGGGAAAGTAAACATCATTGAGGTTTACCGATTGCACACCTGAAACCGCCATTCCCAGCGCTCCTGCAGCTATGTCAGCCCTGTGCCGGGCATTGGCGATAGCCTCCTGGGTCAGCGAATCTCTGATTGACTGTTGTTTTGCCTGCGACACAAAAAAGTCTACACCATAGACGTTGTTGGCGCCAGCTTGGACTGAGGTATCAATTACCTTCCCCGCGTCGATTGCACCGGCCGTATCAAGTGTCACCGTAACGCTGTTTGAGGCGGTATACCCTGTTACCACTTGGGATGGAGGGCAATACGGCGCGCCGTACGATTGCGGACAGAACTTCGGGCTGTCGTAGCTGTAGTTTGGTGAAACGCTATAGTTGTTGGTTGTGATGTCGCCAGGAGAAATGCCGAGAGCCTTGAGCGCAGAAATTACGCTGGTCATCAGGTCCGAGTTTTTAGAGGCCGCCTCTGCTGCGGTAGTCCCGTTGGTTATCACCCCCACCGTGACAGAAAACCTATCAGGGTTAACTTTGGTGCTTGAGCTCCCCGTCGTAGATATGGTCGACGTCGGAGGCCATGGGCTGCCATGGAAGTATGTCGGTGCCGATGTCGTCTTGTTTGCCGTCGGGGCAGACGGAGCGGTTCCCGTAGTGGCTGCATAAGTCTTTTGCGCTATGGTACTAAACGACTGGCTGGCAGCGAGTGCAATAACCAGCCCGAGGGCGAGCGTGACAATCATTAGCGTCGGCTTTGTTTTTCGTCGATTGCTTATTTTGTTTGGAGGTCTTTGCGAATTTGCGTCGTCTTTGTTTTCAAACATTTGCTTACAGCGGACTGTTAGCCTGCGGGCTGATAATATTGCGTTTCAGAACAGGGCTCTGCCTGCGTTCTGCGTTTCAGAACGATCATTTGGCTAATCTAAACGGTCAACTGTCGAACTTACTAAAGTTGCAGTCGAGCACGCTGGAATCCCTAACCGTCCAAAATCCATTCGTGGCGAGCCGTTAGTGAATCAAACCCTAGAAAGTGTTCCAAATCAGCTATGTCATGCCCAAACGCCTTGGCTACGTATTCGTCAGACGGGTTGCCGCGAAGCTTCAATCATTTGCAATTTTCGCCCCCAGCTTATTTGCATCCGCGAGGAGAAGTTTCTACGCTCAGCCGGGCATCGACAGGCCTGCCAATCGGCTAGGAATTAGACTTGCGAAACGAAGAGCCTACTATCTGGCGGCGTCTTAAATGCGTCTCAAGTGCGGCCTTGGAGCGGAGTGCGCTGGCCCTGTTGCCATCCTCTATGACTATGAAATCAGTCAGGCGTCGAGCGAGTATTTGCAGGAGGATTTTGTCGATGTTAACCCTGCCGGTCCCCACGGTGCGATGGTCGTCAAGAGTCCCGTTGGTGTCCACCGCGTGAAAATGGATTGGGCCGTCTAGGTGCGACAGGTCAGAATCCCTTCCAGTTCTGATATAGTGATGCGCGCTATCGATGCCGCGGATCACGTTCGCGAACTTGCCTTTACCGTAAGGCACCTCGTCGTAGTCCATGGCATCTGAATAGTGTTCCTCAAAAACGATCTGGATTGCTTCGCCGTTTACCCTTTTTTCCGACGCATGTGAGGCTATTTCTGACAGGGACAGCAAGAAATTCCGATGGAGTTTTTCGGCCCTCCATGTCCGGTATTTCTTGAGGACAGGTGCAAGAAGTCCGTAGGTTTTCACAGCATGACAGCCAACAAGATATGCAGGACCGTTTGCGCGTTCTCCTCTTAATCGAAAGAAAGCGGGCAGGTCCGAGAAACTGTGTAGGACAATCCGGGGGATTGCAGCCTGTTCCATAAAGTCCAGGGTCTTTAAGGTATATTCAACGGCCGATCTCCTTGCGGAGGAATTCTCCGAATCAAGACTCGGCAAATGCAATGTCCCATGGAGCGAATTAATCATGTCGTGATCCTGGGCAAACTGCCTCATAAGGTCCAAACTCGATGGAAGCGCCGCAGCAAGACAATGAAGGTGATCCTCGTTCAACTCCACGCCGCTGAATCCGTCTTCGTGGGCCATTGCCAAGGCTTCCAGCGCATTGGCGCGGGTGACGTACGGTGCTACTGATGTGACGATTCCGAGTAGGCCCAACTACGCACCTCCCAGGCGATCGCATGATGTGGTTACTGCATTCGCACTCGAACACCGTTCGCAATCAACGTTGGAAAACGTGCGCAACCGAAGCGTACCAGACTCTAATGCTACCCAGACTATTAACATAGCTGACAGTTGTTCTGCAATACAATTCCGGCGGCAGGAAATTCGACAAGGACTGTTACCATGAATTCAATCGCTGAACCGAGTTTACCTTGTATTCCTTCGCGCGTCCTCTCGGACGGATTGAACAGCCTGTGCAGTGTTCTCGACGGATTCCCTAAAATTCCGCAGCGTGCCGGTTTTTTTCGATTCCGCCAGGAGGCTAGACATTTCTTCTGCGGTGCCTTTTATTGAATCAAGCATTTCACGAAAAGACGAGATAAGCTGCTTTATGTCAGCTGACTCCCCGTTTGGATTGGACTTGTCACCGCCAAAAGAATCCATTTTGCTTTTTACGGTGCTCATAAGTTCCTTTGATCTATCTATGAGGCCGGAGTCCTTGAGCTCCCTAAAGGTTGACTCCATCCTGCTAGACATCTCGTTAAAGTTGTCTGAGACAAGACGAATATTTTCAATATTCTGTTGCCATTCGGGGGTCTTCATCGATTCGGTTATTTCTTTTGCAATCAAAGCAATCTCTCTAATCTTGTCAAAGGTTTCTTGAACTCCGGGAGTGCCAAGCTCCCGCATAATCTCTACTGCATCTGAAGCGGTCTCTTTTATGTCGTGAAGTTTCCCGCCTTTTTCTGCCATCAACTAAGGCTGTTCATTGCAGGATAAAGACTAAGAGAATTGCTGTGCTAGACGCTTCAACCGGCAAATTGTTCCAATGGCTCCGACACTGCACCTATGCCTCTGCTGAACCGCTGGCCTGTCCGCCTTTCTTTTCATTCGCCACTCCCGGAAAGTCTGCTCGCCTGCCTGCCATCTTATCTCCTCTCCGATGCCTGCCAGCATAGCGGTATTGGTACCGATGAACATTTCGCCGGGGGAGAAGCTGGGCGTAAAAGACAAAGCTCCCTATTGCAAATAGGGTGTTGATTAACCCGGCCACGTACGAGTGAAATACAAAGAAGTTGAGAAATGCATAGACAGAATTTACAATGCCGAGCGCAAGTTCAACCCAGGGGAGATACCTCCCGAGGTTTATCAGAAATGTCATTGTGTAAATGACGGCATCTATCTTCCGGGTACTTGGCAGCCCTGGCGGCTGTTGACGTTCCTGATTTTCCAATAAACCACATACTGCATTGATCCTTTTAAGAGCAATAGAAGACTATTTGCTTAGTTTGCTGGTTACTGAATGTAATAGGATCAGCGCAGCAGGTCCCGCGGGGAAACCCTCATTGGATCTCACTAGTGCACTTTCTTTTTGGATTCTTCTCGGGTAAACTTGAAGCTGCCCTGACTCTTTGTCATACCTTTTTCTATCTTTTCAATTGCGTGAGCCATAGCCTTTTCCGCAGTCTTAAAGTTCTCCGACTTGATTGTTATGCGGTATCTCGGGGCCCCCAGATAGTGGACAGTTATGTTGCTTGGATTGCTCTTTGTGCCCTGTTCCGCATCGCCAAGAACGTTTCTAATCACCTCAATGCCGTCTGGCCTGTTAGACGTCACTTCCAAAACCCCCCTTATTTCAATTAGTGGCACCTGAATTTTCTTGCTCTCCTCTTCTATTGCTCGGAGAACGGTTTCTGAAAACCCAAGGTCCTTTATCGACTCAATCCCCTTGGTGGAGACTGTTTCAAACAGCTCGTATACGTCGTCATAGTTGTCAAGGATAACCTTCTGGGTCTCCGCGAGCTGCACATCAGAAAGAGCTGCCTTCTCCTTTACTGAATTTAGAAAGCCGGTTGCCTTTTCATTTCTCTTAACCTCGATTAGCTTTGCCTTCTTGTCCTCTCCGGAGACCTGCTTTAGCGAAGTGTCAACCTCTCCCCGGGCTTTGTTGACCTTGATGATTTTCAAAACCGCCTTCTGCTGAGGTCGGACAAATCGCTGGATATTTCGCACGTAGCCTGTGGCGACCTCCCTTATCGGCAGAAAACCTGTCATGCCGCCGTATTCGTCAAGCGTGACGTAGGCGCCGTGCCCGGTCACGTCCTTGACCGTTGCGATAACGACTTCTCCCTCCTCGGGAAGTCTCTTGATTTCAGGCACCGGGGGACTACTCGCGGAATTTGGGGCAGTCCCGGGAGAGGATGAACTTGGCGAGCTGGGCATGTTATTACCTTTTTCTCTCCAGATCCCTACTTTAATGTTGACACATTGCCTTATCTCAAGTCGCCGCAGCATTTGGCAACATTCAATTGAAAGATCCGCTGTATTACATTACATAAGGGGCAGGGGAAAGAGAATTCCAGAAAGCGCAGAAAAACTTGCCGGAAAGAATCGAACCGACGGAGAAGCAAAGTTCCCCCCTGGGCCCAGCTCTATCATTGCAGGTAGACTCTTGCGGGATTTCATGCGTGACCCCATACACATGCTTCTTCAAACTGCAGAAAAGTACGGCGATGTCTCGCACTTCAAGCTAGGAAAACAGCACATTTTTCTGGTAAACAACCCCGAACTTATAGAGAATATCCTCATCCGCGATTATCGTAATTTTGTCAAGAGCCGCAGGCTGCAACTGTCCAAGCGGCTCCTGGGCGAAGGGCTGCTTACCAGCGAAGGCGAATTTCACGACCGTCAGAGGCGAATGATGCAGCCATCATTCCTTCCAAACCGCGTCAAGTCGTACGGCGCCGCGATGATAGACTCGGCCGAGAAAATGATTTCTGGATGGAGAGACGGTCAGGTATTAGACATTCATGCTCAGATGATGCACGTCACCTCCGCGATAATTACCAAGGCAGTTCTGGGGTCCGAGATATCCGACGAGGAAAGTGACAGGGTGAACCAGGCGCTTGTCTCCAGCATGAAGTACCTGGATAGAATCCAGATGCCGCTCGGCGAATTTGTTCAACGGATCCCCATACTCCCGGTCAACAAGGACTTTAGATCCGCAAAGGTAGTTCTAGACACGCTTGTATACCGCATGATCTCGGAGCACAAATCGCGGGGCGGTCAGGCTGGCGAGCCGGACCTTCTGGATACGCTAATCGCCGCAGGTAAGAGCGATGCTGAATTGGCCCGCGAGTGGGACCGACAGGTGAGAGACGAAGTCATGACGATATTCTTGGCTGGCCACGAAACAACCGCCAATGCGCTTACTTGGACGCTTTACCTCCTTTCCCAAAACCCCGAGTGCGAATCAAAACTCTTCGATGAGCTTGCCCGCGTCCTTCAAGACGGGGCTGGCCTTCGTGCCCCAAGCATCAATGACATTCACGCTCTGCAATACACCGAGAAGGTGCTTAGAGAATCCATGCGCATGTATCCTCCTGCTTGGACTCTTGCGCGCCAGGCTGTGCAAGACTACAAGCTCGACGGCTATACCGTTCCGGCCAAGTCAATAATCGTCATGAGCCAGTACGTAATGCATCATGACCCAAGGTTCTTCGCCGAACCAAATCGCTTTATTCCGGAGCGGTGGACGAACGAGTTCAGGGCTCAGCTGCCACGGTTTTGTTATTTTCCATTTGGCGGCGGAATCAGGGGTTGCTTGGGCGAGTCATTTGCATGGACTGAGGGGATACTCTTGCTTGCCACAATCTGTCGAAATTGGTCCATGACTCATGACCCCAGCCATCGAGTGGAGGCGCTGCCAATAATTACCCTGAGGCCAAAGCACGGAATGCGAATGCGGCTTCACAAGAGGCAATGACGCAAGACGAAAAGGAGATGATGGCATGCAGATGTTCTTGCGCTATCGTCGATTCAGCAAGAAAATGCACCGCGCATCCTGATTGTGCTCAGTGATGAGCGATAGCGGGCCAGAAAAAAAGGATGGCCTAGCGCGCTGCAACCGCTATGCTTCTGAACCTGCTCACGGCAATGACTCCAGCAATTACGGCAATGCCGGCGGCCAAAGCAATTCCAGCCGTCGGAAACTCGGGAACTGCGCTAGTTCCGCTGGTGACCACTACTTTACCCACCATGGTAGGATGAACCTGGCAGAAGTATGGATAAACGCCGGGCGAACTGAATGTGTGGGTGAAGGTTGCTCCTTTTGTCTTCAACACATTAGGTCCTGTCAACCCAGAGTCAAACGCCTTTCCCATATTCGGATCTGAAGAGCCGTTGCCCGAGGTAACGGTGTGTAGAACTGTATCGTCATTTGTCCACTTCACTGTGCTGCCAATTGTGACGTTTACAGGGTTTGGTGAGTATGCTCGGTCACCGAGATTTTGAGCGTTAGGCACGATGGAGACGCCGACTGTAGAATTTCCGGCGGTCGGCTGCGCGCCTGTCAGATTGCCCGGCGCGCTCCCAGCAGTCACATTCGTAGCTGATGAATTTGATGAGGTCTGTTGTGCATTTGCAGCTGCAAAACTGAGTCCAATAAACAGCAGTAAAGCCGCGGATCCGGCTACAGAAAGCCTCCTAAGTTCTGGCATTTGCGAAACTAAAAAGCCGCGCATTGCATTTAACGGCCATTTGCGGCTTTACTAATAGAAACTACTAGTATTCTGCCAACGCACCTGCGTGCTTGCCCCCCATCATCGCCTTGTGTTCCCCGGTCGGTCAAAAACTCATTAATAACAGTCTCTGGGCACCAAAGTAACACGATTGGCATCGCCAGCCGACTTTTCCAGCTCATCATCACCAGAGCACGCGCATCAGAACCAGCTAGTCAGATCGCTCGGCCTTTTGGACATAATCATGGTCGGCATCGCTGCAATGATCGCGGGCGCGATTTTCATCCTTGTAGGCCCTGCCATAAACTTGGCAGGCGGCGCCGTAATTGTCGCCTTTGCGGTTAACGGCATAATTACCCTGTTCACTGCAATGGGCTACGCCGAGCTCGGTTCCGCTATGCCAGAGGCAGGTGGCGGATACCTTTGGGTGAGGGAGGGGCTGCCCAGGCCGAATGCGTTTATCAGCGGATGGATGGCATGGCTGGCACACATTGTTGCAGGCAGCCTGTATGCTGTTGGCTTTGCTTCGTTTCTCGTCAGCCTGCTCAAGATGCTAAACGTGATCTCGGCTTCGGACCAAATGCTATTTGGCATCATTCCGCTCGAAAAGCTATTGGCAGTTGGATGCATTGCTGCATTTACCTACATCAACATCAAAGGTACGTCAGAGACGGGAAAGACAGGCACAATTGTTACCCTCATTCAACTTGGTACTATAGGCATTCTTGTAATCGCCGGCTTTTGGAGCATGTACTTGCATCCAAACTGGAGCAGCAACTTTTCCGACTTTATGCCAAACGGGATCGGAGGCCTTGTTGCGGCTATGGGCCTGACCTTTATTGCATTTGAGGGCTATGAAATAATAGTTCAGACAGGCGAGGAAGTGAAGAACCCAAAGAAAAACATTCCAAGGGCGATATTCATTTCACTTGGGCTGGTCGTGACTCTATACAGCCTGGTTGCATTCGTCGTTATTGCGGGAATATTCCCACCTGGCCAGCCAGCTTGGAAGTTCGTGGGCCAGAACCAGGAGCTGGGCGTGATGAAAGCAGCCGAGTATTTGCTTCCTTATGGGGCATTTATTGTGCTTGCAGGAGGCATTGTGTCTAGCCTTGCAGGCCTCAACGCAACTACCTTTTCGTCCGCCCGCGTGGCGTTTGCCATGGGCAGGCACTATAACCTGCCCCACAGGCTCAGCTCAATCCACCCGAAGAACAAAACGCCCCACATTGCAATCGCGATTTCAGGCATTATCATGGCGATAATGGCGTATTCGCTTCCGCTTGACCAGATAGCCGTGGCTGCCAGCGTCCTTTTCCTACTGCTTTTTACCCAGGTAAACATCGCAGTCATTACTATTCGCAAGATTCATGGCGACAAACTAGACTACGGGTTCAAGACACCGTTCTTCCCTGTCGTACCAATAATAGGCGTATTTCTGAAGCTCGGACTCGCTCTGTACCTCCTCGTGACCCAGCCGCTCAGCTGGGGTATCGCCATACTATGGGTTCTTCTCGGATTTGTCATATATCGGGCATACACCTTCAAGCGCGAAATAGATCATTATGCCCCGCTGGTGACCACGGGCGGAGACATGGAACGGAAGCACTTTCGCATCTTGATCCCCTACACGCCAGAAAACCCCGACAGGCTGCTCAAATATGCCGTAAGGGTGGCGAAAGAAAATGACGGGGAAATTAACATCCTTCGCGTCATCACTGTTCCTACCCAGACGCCGCTTTCCGCGGGAGTCGCCTTTGCGGAAAGCGCAAAAAAATCTTTTCAGCCCCTGGACCGGCTCCTCGATAAGGAGGCCGTGCTAAACCACTATCTGGTCCGGGTATCTCACGACGCTACCGAAGCCGTCATTGCCACTATAGAGGAGCAGCGAATAGACCTGCTGATTATAGATTTTGAGTCGCTTCGTGCCAACAAGAAGCTGCAGACCCTCGTCACGTGCGACATAACTGCAATCCACACGACCGGCAGCGAAATGGACGATGTATTTCCCTCGACCGGCGCCGACCGGCAAGAACCCGCCGGACCGCAGCCAGAGGCCAGAAAGAAGAACCTGGTAATCGTGTATGATGGCGGAGCGCACTCTGAGGCGGCCATGAAAACTGCGAGCTGGCTTGAGCATTCTGGCAAGTTCAACGTCAATGTGCTGGCAATCACTGATAAGCAGACTCTCGAAAAGGAGGAAGATTTTCTCGCAGGCCGCTTAAGGCTCGACAAGCATGGAGGTTCAGTCACACCCAACCAACAGGGAGCCGGCGAACAAAATGCAGAGGATATTGCAAAAGACGTGGAGAAGCAAGAGTTTCTTGCGAACGTCGGCATCGAGTTTAACAGGATAATTCTTACAAATGAAACGGAGCGTAGCGCTGAACAATCAGCATATCTAATTCAATCAGCTGTCAACGCAGCGCAGCCTGACATCGTGGTGACCGGCGCAAGTATCAGGGCATTTAGTTTGTTTGACAATCAGCACTTTGCGCTTCTTGTAGGCAGGCTCAACTGCCCAGTGATAATAGCCAAACACTTCACGATACCCGGAGTAAACAAGGTGAGGACGGCTATTGCACGGTTCATGAGAAAGTAGCCACCTATTTTTGGGACTGCGACTGTGTGGGCAAGAAAACAGCGTGCAATCGCATTGCTTGCATATTCTATAACATTTCAATAAAACCGGCTACCCTAACACGCCACCGTCTCGCTTTAATAGCGATATCTCGCCCTACAAAAGGGATGCCTTCCCTTATAGAACTTTTTAACAATCAATCGGCGGAGAGCATGAACCGAGAATTTCTAATCTGCGATTCCTGTTTTTGGGCTGCCTCTTCGCTGAGCTTTCGACGGGCGGACGTTCTAGACTGTCCGCAATGCGAGAAGGTTTTATCACGGATTCCGCTCGGCCCGAAGGAATGTTTTACCTATAGCATTGACTCACAGCGCGGCGTCGAACTCGCTTTCGCCTAAGCGTGTGTTTCAGCGCGCAGCAAGACCAGAATTTTGAAGCAGACTTTTTGGATAATCAGGCGTCCACATTTTCAGGAAATACAAAATAATCGAGTCAGGCGGCCCTTTACCAGTTATACTGGGCGACCTTCTTTGGCTTTGTGAAATAGTCTTCTACTTCACTCAGTCTATCCAGAGAACCTTTTGACTTGCGGAGTTCTGAGAACGAGACGTCGCTGCGCACTTCTTTGAACATTAGCAGGGCCTGTTCCAAGGTCGCGCCATGCTTGATATCATATTCTATAAGCCTGCACATGTTTGCAAGGCTTCCGTATTTTTTATGGTTCCTCCTCTCCCACGCGGAAGCGTTCTCTGATAGACCAGTGACATATTTCACAATCGTCTTTTGCATATGCTCAATATGCCAGTCCCTCATTGGGAAATTATTATTCTGGACCAAAAATTATCAATATTATATACAATCGCCCCACTTATAAGCGGACTGCCTGTCTGTCTCGCTTTGTGGGTACTCACGCGACGTATTAATAGCTAGGTCCGTTTTGATAAGTCGAGGCCTACGAGCGGTCATGGTCTAGCTTGGTTATGACATGGGCTTCCCAAGCCTATAACCCGGGTTCAAATCCCGGTGACCGCATCCGGTATCGGAAGAAAGGTGTTATAAAAGAAAGGGGACTGCAGGTGGTTTCTTGTGGACCTGCAGAGGTAGAGTTTAGCTCAGGGGTACGTATTGGAAATACGCACTGTAGCTCTGCCCAAGTGTTGCTGCTCGTGGACGGTTTGTGCTGCCATCCTGCCAGTGGCTGAAGATCACGTTGTGTGCGTCACCGTGACAGTAATTGCAGTCGGCTGGATAGATTAGATAGTATGTCGCGGTTGGGTTGAGGCCGGTGAAGGAATAGCCATTTTCATCAGCGAACCCGCTGGCTACCACGTTTCCTGACGCATCCTCAAGGCTAAAGTACATCGCAGCTCCGGGCCCGGTACCTGCGCTGCACGTCAATGCAAAACAGGGTGCCCAGTAGCTGGAGGGGACGCGATGGGCATAGACAGTTATCGAGTCCGGACCTGCAGGCGATGGTCCTGTGCCATCTCCTCCAGAGCTCCCGCCGCCTCCCGTTCCCCCACTCCCACTGCCAGAACTTGAAGTCGAGTAGACTGCCGTAAGCGAAGTCGTGCCTGAGCCCAATGTTACAGTGTGGTCCCTTGTCGTAATTCCATCCGACCAGTGGCTAAAGTAGTAGCCACCATAGTCGCCGACGGTAACGTCGTAGCTTCCAGATGGCAGGTTGCTTGAGAGTGGCGTAAAGCCGGTAGAGACAGTGCTGCCGCCTTGACTGACTGCAGTCCAGTACCCTGCTAGCGAGTTGCCACCTGAATCAACCGAGCTTACTACAAGGTTTCCGCTTGAGCCTCCGCCGCCGGAGCCTGATTGAGATGTACTGTAGATGGCAGTGATAGAAGTAGTCGAGCTTGTTGCGGTCAGCGTCCTCTCCCTGGTTGTAGAACCGTCGGACCATTTCGCAAAGTATGCGTTAGTATAGTCTTGGGGAATGATAGTATAGCTTTGGCCCGCTGAAGTGGCGAATGAGGTTGGCGTGAAGCCAGTACTTATCGTAGCCCCGTTCTGCTCAAGTACAGTGTACATTCCGCTCAGTGTCGAACCGTCGGCGTATTCGCTGTTGACTGTCACCGATGAGCCCTGCGAACCGGTGGTCGATTGGGAGGTGTCATAGATAGCAGTTAGGACTACGGGACTGGCTGAAACGTTTACGGTGTGGTCCCTTGTCGTAATTCCATCCGACCAGTGGCTAAAGTAGTAGCCGCCATAGTCTGAAACAGAAACGTCGTAGCTTCCAGATGGCAGGCTCGCTGAAAGCGGTGTGAATCCTGACTGCTCGGTGGCTCCGTTCTGTGTTATTACGGTCCAGTAGCCGGTAATTGCGTTGCCCGAAGAATCTTGGGAGGTTACGGTAAGGTTTGAGGCTGCCGCCAGCGCGCCGTTAGGCAGTATGCCCGGGGCGAGTGCGATGCTTGCCAAAATCAGCACCAACATGGCAGCGTGATGCCTTGATCGCTTGTAGTTTGGTGTCTTGTTGCTGTTCACTTTTGTTAGAAAAAAATTTCGGATTTTTGTATTGGTCAAGTGCTGAATTGAAAAATTGCTTCTGAATATTTATCGGCTCGTCGCGCCTTCTAAGGTATCCCAAAAATAGAACAAAGGCTACGGCGCAAAATAAAAACAATCTAAGAAAAAAAAGTAGGCTGAAAAACAAGGCGTAAATTGGGACGAATGCTTTTTCATTCCAGCATCATACGACAGCAGTTTGCGCCGTATTGTGCGGCAGTTATCCTGCTTGGGTCACGTTTTGCTTTGCCAATTTTGTACATGTCGCAAGGTGCCTCTTTTCCTGCTTGAGAATAGAATTGACCGCAGCTGCAAATTTCTGGTCTTTAATCTTTGGAAGCAGCTTCGTTAACACTTCGTAATGGGTAACCTCCCCTCCTTCTGCGAGGCATAGAAATTCGAGTGCATCCTGTGTTTCCGGTTCTTCGCCAAGGTACGTCTCCATCATTGTGGTAGCCTTTTGCACGGTCTCCTCGGCAAACTCCTCTATGGATTCCATGTCGAGGTCCATTGACTCTACAACGCGCTGGACGGCTTGTTCCATCTTTTGCTCATGGCTGCCGGCCTGCTGCTTCATCTCATCCATTTTCGACCTGATTTCTTTGCTGTCCAGCAGCCCTCTTGATTCAAGTTCCTCCACTGCTTGCTGCGCGGCTCTTTCCAAACCAATACACTCGCCGATCTGCTCCTGAATTACTTCGTTTAGCTTTTCTTTTGACAATGAAGCCATGTTAGTAGGCGGGACAAAATTGGTATTAAAAGAAGCTAATCCGGCTACCGGACATTTCTAGCGATGCGAGCTGCCTGCTATCCGTACGACAGGAGAAGCACTTTACTTTTTTTGTTTGCCTGCCTTGCCCGATTTGCCCGCGGCGGCCTTCTGCTTCAGTGTTAAAATTATTCCTTCGACATCAGGTACAAGGTCCATAGCTCTCGCCAGGTCTCCCTTCTTGGCCCCGCGAAGGCTGAGCGAAAAGTCGAGCATGCGATTTGATATGATGTTTCTAAGCCTGTTAAACTCGTTCAACTTGTCATATTCCTCCTCCCCGAGCCGGGACATCGACCTCAGCGCCTCGAGAGAGTCTTTGAACCTTTTGTGAGCTGTCCTAGGTCTACCCGGGAGAGCCATCCGATAGTAAGCAGCGTTTAACTGCTGCTCAAAGTATTCATGGGCAATAAGAAGCGCCTCAAGCACCAATCCTTTATCATAGAGCGTCCTAGCATACTCGACGACGTTTCCGTCGAGCCCCAGCCTATGGCCTGCGTCGAATTCCTTGTAACTCACTTGCAGTTGAAGATGCAATGCGGCATCTTAATGTTAGTATCGGCAGAGGCGAGCGAGAAGGGAGCCGCGGCTAGTAGCTGGCAAAAGTCTCCCCCGTCCTGAACGCTATGTTTCGTGCCGAGGACCTGTCACGCATACCGCGCCTGTTGGCATCGATATTCTGGGGCAGAGATGTTCCGTGCTCATCCACGATTTCAATGTGAATATTGTGCCCGAATCGCTGCTTCAAATTCAGGGCGATTCTGCGCGCCATCTGCATGTCCCCGTCGCCGATACGCAGGACTTTTTTCTTCGAGTCAATTCCCTCAACCATGACAGAGACCTCATTTATGGCATCTACTGTTGAGGAAGACACCCAGCTGGCAATCTCTTGGTGAAGATAAATGACTGAAATGCCGATCCTGCTGCCGGGATCGACGCCGATAGTAAGCTGGTCGTTGAAGTAATAAGCATGGGTTCCGGCTATCCCTCTCAAAATCCGCGCTTTTGATACGGCCAATTCGTCCTGTTCAAGCTCGGTATCGAGGATAAACACCCCGTCCCATGCGCTTCCGTTCCGGCCACCCTTTGCGTCTTTGTTTTCCGCGATGAGCCGGGCTTCTGGCTCTGTCGTTATGATAACCCGGGCTGGCGACGAGGCAGCCTCGGAGGGCGACATGGATTCGTACCGGACATCCATCTGCCTCAGCGCGCGGGTGATATTGTAATAAGGCCTTCCAAGCAGGGTTGCCACCGCAACCTGATTAGAACCCTTAAACTGAGAAAGCTGCTCAATCAGGGGCGCTTTATCAACGCGTACAAGTGGTTGAAGTTTGCTTTTAAATATTATGGAAGGTGCAAAGCACCCGGGCGGTTTAGCCTATGACTTTTCCATCCGATGTGTAACGCTTTATCTTCTTGGGTTGCGGGGTGGTCGGTGATGCTTTTGCGCCCTGCGTCTCGCCCTTTGAGACACTCGGAGCGTCTTGTGGCGATTCGCCGATTACCGTCTTGACTATGCTGCTTACGGCCCTCTCAAAGCTGGAATCAATATTCTTTTTTATTTCGTTGAGGCCCCGTTCAGCCTGTTTTGTGATCTCTGCAGACTCAGCCTCGGCCTCAAGTCTTGCTTTCTCGACAATCTGTTTTGCCTCCTCAGTAGCTATGGAAGTTATCTGCTGTCGAAGCTGCTCGATCTGTTCGTTAGAACCAGCAATTATCTTTTTCTTCATTTCCTCCGCGCGCACGTACATTTTGTCGATATCAGTTTCAAGCGATGAGAGCGAAGCCACAATAGACTCTATTGAGGATGAGTCAGTGCCAGCTGTCTGAGAATAAGTAGAATTGGAGGATAGAGCCTTTTCTCTTGCCAAATCTAGACGAAAGCGGACCGACGGATATTTAAAGCAACGTCAGCTTGAACAGACTGACGCCTATACATGCAATCGCTGTCCACCTAGGTGGTGAGCGTCAGTATTGCCTGTGCCATATCGCCTTTGGACTCTGCCAATGCCTGGATAGCCTTTTCCCTAGTCGTACCGGCCTGCTGCATTACGAGCACGATATCCTCCTCCTTGAAAGTAGGCACCTCACGTTGTTTTTCCTCGATGCTCGTCGCAACCACCTGAAAGATAGTGCTGTCCTTGCCTTTCATTTCAAGCACTTGTGGCTTTATCAGGTAAAGCTCTTTTGTATCTGTCTTGATTATCACTTCCTCGACGTCCCCTAGGTCTTTCATTTCGAGACCCATCTTGTCTAGCATGCGCCTCATCTCGCGGTTGCCGCCACGCATCATATGCCTGTCCCCGATTGCTCCGTTCTACCTTTTATTCCTTCGCGGATTCTCACCGCGACTCCGCGCTGGTATGCCTTCATGCATCGCCCGTCAAGAAGCGAAACGCCCACCGCGATTACCCCTTTCCCAGAAGAGTCAAGAATGGCAACATCCGAGCCCACGCGGACGTTGGACCCGCAGCTAGTCACGTGCTTGCAAAATACCGACCGGCCTTCGCTTACAAATGGCACCGCATCTTCCAAAACATTGACACAGTTTTTCAAAAAATCCGCCGAGCCTATTAGCAGGGCCGCCCCGGACACAGTAATAGCGACTCCCCCGTCCGTCCTAAACGTACCAGCAAGGTTCTCCCCTACTTTGAAACTCTTCACCCTGCCGGTCTTTCTCGAGAACTCGAAGCTCACGGGTCTGCCATCCAGAACCTTAGAAACGCCGCTTCCGAAAATCGCGTCGAGGTGCATTGACAGCTTGTCCGTATAGTCCAGTGGGAGCGGCTTCACTTGTCCATGTGAGGGATGAGCTAAATAAATACAGTAGCAGAGATTAACTATATAGGCACAGGTTACACATATATAGAATTGGGCGATTCCCTGTATTGTGTCCGTTCAACCTGCAGACGGCGAGGAGCAAAACGGTGAGGAAACAAGAAAGCTGCAATATACAGGTGGTTCGTCGTACATCGTTTCTCTTCCAAAAAAATGGATCCAGGACTTGGGTCTGAAACAGGGCGACCATGTTGTAATTCTCAGACAGGGAAATTCCGTTCTTCAAATAGCGCCGGCGTCCAGGAGGATGGCACGGGAACAAAAGGAGGCGACCATCGAAGTTGCCAAGGATAACAACCCTTATTTCATTGCGCGCAAGCTGATAGCGCTTTATTTTCTGGGATTTAATGTGATTAACATTGTTCCAAGGGAGGACAGGCTTCTAGTCGACCAACGGGAGGTGATAAAGAACATTGTACGGCGAGTACTAATGGGAACTGAAATCATTGCTGATTCAGCCACCGGCATCACTCTACAGGTTCTTATCAATCTGCTAGACCTTTCTGTTGATGCGGCCTTTAAGAGAATGCTGCTTATCGCAAAGTCGATGTACCGCGACGCAATGGCATCGCTCAGAGAAAATAACGCAGAGCTCGCAGAAGAGGTGGTAAAATCCGACGACGAGGTTGACAGATTCAGTTTTTACATCGTCCGCCAGCTCAAGATTGCAATAAAGAATGAACACCTGCTAAAGGAGATTGGTCTTGAGGAGCCACGCAACTGCCTCGGCTACAGGCTTATTGCCAAGTCCGTTGAGCGGGTTGCAGACCATGCGGTGATCATAGCAAAGGACGTTATCGACATGCATCAGCCGCTTAACAAAGACACCGTCGAGAGGCTCGTCTCTATGAGCACTTTCGCCTTAGAGGTTCTTGACGACTCTTGCCTCTCAATGTTCAAGCGCGACTACGAGGCTGCCGACAGGGCCATTGAGAAATCTCGGCGCGTTGATGACATGGAAAAGGCGATACTCAAGTCCGCGGGCAAGCCGCGCGATGCAAACGAACTATATAGAATCAAGCTGATAACTGAGAACATCCGAAGGGTAGCAGAGTACGCAAGCGACATCGCTGAGATTGTCCTTAACATGACTGTGCAGCAGACGCTCAGAAAAGCCTAAATCCCGCAAAGTCAAGGTCTTCTTGCCCCCTTTGCCATCATGCGAACTCTGCGGCAAGCCTGCTCCGGATCAGAAAAAGATCGTAGTTGACCAGACGGTATTTACCGTCTGCACTTCTTGTTCCAAGAGGGGAAAGCCGTACGTTTCCCCGTCCGCACCACCAGCTTCGAAAAAAAGAAGGCCAGCGGGTTCGGCCCAGCAGCAAAACGCAAGGGCACGCGGGACAAGGATTACAATGTCTGATTCGACCGTTCTTTCTCCGGACTTTGCGAGGCGCATCCGAGAATCCAGAGAAAAGAAAGGTTTGAGCGTTGAGCAGCTTGGAATGCAAATGAATGAAAAGGCCGCATTCCTGAGGAAAATTGAATCCGGCGCACTCAAACCCGACGAGAGTTTTGCAGATAAACTTGAGCGCTTCTTGGGCATCAGGCTATACCTGAGCTCCTCTGAGATGGAAGAAGACTCTGATGATTGAAAGGAGACCCGCGGGGAATAACAATATCCGGCGAGATAAATAAGGCGTCTGCTCAAGACGGAAGGCGGACTGCGCTCCTCATTTCCTATCCCTTTCAGCAAGCCATAACAGAGGCCATATCGCTTGCACAGGCTGCGGGCTATTCTGTTGTCAAGGTAATCACCCAGAAAGAAATCAACAAGGCAAAATACGGGATCGGAAAAGGCAAGGCCGAAGAAGTCAAGAGGTTAATTGACGAAACGCATCCGGAGGTAATAATCCTAGACGAGGTTCTAAAGCCCCGGCAGGTATACAGTCTTGCCAGTCTGTGTCGCGTCGAAATTATTGACCGGGAAAAACTCATACTCGAGATTTTTGAGCGCCGGGCCAGCACGTCAGAGTCAAGGATTCAGACCAAGCTGGCGCAGCTAAGGTACGAATTGGCAAGAGCGAGGGACAAGGTCAGATTGGCCCGCGCCGGCGAGCAGCCTGGATTCTTTGGTCTGGGCAAGTACGAGGCGGACATTTACTACCTTGACATCCGCAGACGCGCAACCGCGCTGAAGAAAAAGCTCGAGAGGGAGGTGACACGGAGGAGTCTCTATAGAGAACAAAGGTCAAGGGCGCGGCTGAAATCCGTTTCGCTTGCTGGATACACCTCTGCAGGCAAGACCACGCTGTTTAACAGTCTTACAGGCGAGTCAAAGGCAACGGGGATGGGGCTCTTTACGACCCTGTCTACCTTTACCCGCGCAATTGAGCTGGATGGAGAGAAGGTTTTGGTTCACGATACCGTGGGCTTTGTGAGCAAGCTGCCTGCGTACATGATAGACGCGTTTAAATCCACTCTTGACGAGCTAAAGTATGCCGACATTGTCGTGCTCGTGCTCGACGTCAGCGAGCCGGCGGACGAAATCAAACGAAAGTTTGCAAGTTCGCTTGATGTGATTAATGAATTCGAGGTGCCAGACAGCAAGATAATTTATGTACTAAACAAGCTGGACCTTGTGTCAAAGGACGAAGCGGTTGAAAAGGCCAGGCTAGTCGGGTCGCTTGACGAAAGTCGGGTTATTTCGTTGTCAGCGTTAAATGGCCAGAACACCCTGGAGCTCCGAAAGGTGTTGGCTGAGTTACTTTTGCCGGAAAGGAGGCAGCCCGCCTAGCAGGCGCCCGTGAGGCTGTGCTGGATTTGAATAGGCTACTAGCATCTCAGATAGCAGACCGTGATGGGGTGTTTTCCTTGAAGGCCGCGCCCTGCAGGACTTTGCAGCAGCTACTCGATATGGTCGAAAGGAGGCGGCTCAGGGAATGAGTCGCCGCGTGTCAGTGCTCAGGATAGGCCACAGGCTGGTTCGGGACGACCGGGTTACCACCCACTCCGCCCTAGTGTCGCGGGCATTTGGAGCCGAAGCCATCTACATGACCGGAGTGGATATTTCTGTCAGACAGACGCTTGAATCCGTTGGCAAGAGGTGGGGAGGCCAGTTTAGAGTCGAGCTTATCAATGACTGGAAAGCGTTTGCAAGGCAGTGGAAGAATGAAGGAGGCAGGGTGGTTCACCTCACCATGTACGGAACGGCCCTGAGCAGCGGGATATCAAAGTTGAACTGCAAGTCTAACGCCGGCAGGAATGTCCTTGTCATTATCGGCGCCGAAAAAGTTCCGAGGGAGGCGTACGACCTGGCAGACTATAACATCTCTGTTGGCAACCAGCCCCACTCGGAGATAGCAGCCCTTGCCGTATTTCTTGACAGGTTGTTTTCCGGAGCAGAACTGAGCAAGAAATTTGGGGGCGCCGCTCTTCGGATCGTGCCCTCGCCGCGAGGCAAGAAGGTCAGGGAAGCCCCCCGCAAATCTATTAATTGACCGAGGCGAATCTGGAAGGTACGTGATGACACTAACCTGCGCCGATCGCCCATTCAGCGATATGAGGAAATGCACCTCGACTGACTTTAGTTCGAAAAGGTGCAAAATCTTTTTTTGATTTTGTCATCACGTGAATGTTTTTCAGCCCGTCAGCCTGCCCTCAGGCCCGCTGCCGCATTAGCTCGACAAGGGCCTTTGCAGGTTCTGACGGCCCGAGCAAGAGCGCCACAGCCAGCTCGCTTTTCTTCTTTGACGGATTAAATTCTACAATATTCAACCGTCCGTCGATTAAGAGCTCGAGATAGAGTGTCTTTCGAAGGATGCTGGCGTTTCGGATTACGAGCCTTTTGTTCTTCAGGCTGTCGGGGCTTGAGCTTTCCAGCATTGTTAAACGGCTGACCGCGTTGACAAAAGAGTCGAGAAGGGAAAAGAGCGGGTCGGGGATGGACCCGGTCGCATTGCCTTCTGGTTCCGGCAATACCGCCCACCTCACCTTGTTTTCCGATGCAGACGCCAGATCATCAAACCTCCTGACAAAATCGCCAAAGAGAGACTCTAGCGTTATGTCAACGACGTGATCGTCGGTCCTAACGAATTGTGTGGTGACTTTCTGGTCTGTGAATTCTATTCCCTGGTAGCGTACATACAGAAGGGGCTGGCCGTAATTCACAACGTACGCTTCGCAGCCCTTGATCTGGGAGACTATGCTCACAAAATACGCCCGGGAAGAAGAGTTTCGAACTGCTGCATTTAGTTTTGATAGAATCATCAGGCGCAGGAGGTCTTTGATGAAATCATCGGCATAGCGTGGATAATCCTCGAAATCGTACCGTACTTCCTCTACTACCAAAAGACCCCCTAGCCAAGCTTTTCTCGCAGCATGGATTTATTTTTTCTCGTGGTATTATGTTTGGCAGCAAGTCATCACTATTAGTCCTTAGTCACATAGATATCTGGCCAATGTTGCTTGCTTTCTGTATCGCTCAGTGAATAGCTCTGGTGCGACGACACAGGAGACCAATATCAAACGGTTCATGTCAAAGTACGGACTGCAGGATTTCAGGTCTCTTGTAAAGAAAGCAAATGAGGACATTTCATGGTACTGGGACGCGGTAAACGAGGACCTGAAACTGGAGTGGTTTGAAAAATATTCCAGGGTCTTTGATTCCTCGAGGGGAATCGAATGGACAAAGTGGTTCGTTGGGGGCAAGTGCAACATCGTGGCCAACTGCCTTGACCGGCACGCCAGAACGCAGCCTGAAAAAATTGCCTATGTATTTGAAGGAAATGGCAGCACACAAAAGATAACCTACCGGGAATTAGACCTTCAAGTGAGCCGGCTTGCTGCCGCTCTCATTGACTCTGGGGTCAAGAAAGGAGACGTGGTTGCGATTTACCTTCCCATGATCCCAGAAACCTTTTACGCAATTCTGGCATGCTCAAAAATAGGCGCGATACATTCTACTATTTTCTCGGGTTTTGGCTCACACGCGTTGCAGGCTAGACTGGCCGACTCGCGCGCAAGCGTATTGATTACCTCGGATACCATGTACAGGCACGGCAAGAAAATAGACCTAAAGGAACAGTGGACAAAGGCCACATCACCGTCCAACCTGGGTTCAAAGACTTTTGTCAGGACTATAATCGATGTAAAGGGGTCATCTGGCGGCAGCGTGGTGTCGTATGACGACTTTATCCGGATTGCCGGTCAAAGCCGCGCCGAAACTCGGGTCATGGATTCGGAGGATCCGCTGTTTATCCTGTATACGTCCGGCACGACCGGCCAGCCAAAGGGGACTCTCCAGGTTCACGGCGGCTACATGGTAGTCGCGGCGCAGCAGGCAAGTTATCTTGTCGATATGGGGCCTCAAGATGTGCTGTTTTGGTATGCCGACGTCGGATGGATTACCGGCCAGACATGGGTCGTCTACGGCAGCACAATCATAGGCGGCACCTCGGTGGTTTACGAAGAGGCGCTGAACTACCCAAACGACCGTGCGTGGCAGTCAATAATTTCCAAGCACGGCGTCAGCATTCTGGGAATGGCTCCAACTGCAATCAGGTTCTTTATGAGAAGCAAGACAGACCCAGACGCGTCAGCGTTGAAGTCTCTTCGGGTCTTGGCGACAACCGGCGAGCCTATCAACAAGGAAGCCTGGGACTGGTATAATGAAAAGGTCGGGCAAAGCAGGTGCCCCGTAATTAATCTGTCAGGGGGGACTGAGGCGGGAGGCGCAATCCTCAGTCCGCTTCCGGGGTCAGATATCCGGCCGTGCTCCGTCGGAGGACCTGTACCGGGATTCGATGCGCGCATTTACGACGATGCGGGAAGGCCGGCACAAAATGGACGGCTCGTAATTGCAAAGCCATGGCCTTCCATGACGCGCGGGCTTGTCAACAGCGCCCAGAGGTTTCTTGAAACATACTGGTCGCGATACCATGGGTCGTGGGACCACGGGGACCTAGTGTTTGTCGATGAGACAGGCCTTTGGTACATTGCTGGAAGAAGCGATGACGTAATCAAGGTGTCAGGCCATAGGCTGTCCAATGCAGAGATAGAAGCGGCAGCGATGGCTCACCCGGAAGTTGCCGAAGCCGCAGCCGTGGGTGACCATGACAGCATCAGGGGAGAAAGAATAGTCCTGTGTGTTATCACGAGGCACGGCGCTGAGATCGGGCCGCGCCTCAGAGAGGAGATATCCAGGACGGTTGAGGACAAAATTGGCAAGTTCGCCAGTCCTGACGAAATTCGGTTTGTAATGGATTTGCCAAGGACGCGGACTGGAAAACTGATAAGAAGGCTGATAAAGGCTCGAATTTCCGGCAGCGAAATAACCGAAGGAGATCTAGCGCTTGTCGAAAATCCGAGCTCGGTCAGCGGCATCTGACTCGGCCTGTTTGCAGAACTTCAAGCGTGAGAACCTTTATTTTAATCGTCGAGACCGACTCTGGAATATAGATGAAGCGGCAGATAGACGGCACCAGTCGCAATGCTGACGACAGTTCTCCATCCAAGAAATTCGAGCTGGCAGGCAGTGTGCCTCATTACCCACCATCGCTCGATTTTACTATAACGCACATGTCACTCAGGGTAGTTCCAGATTTTGCTACCAAAACGATACGCTGTACAGAGCAACTGCAAGTCAAGTGTATTTCACTGGACAACAGTCCCAACACGATAGAGCTTGACGCGGCGGAACTTGACGTTTCATCCATCACGGTCGGGAACACTTCTTGCTCATTCAAGGTCATTGGCGACAAGGTCTTAGTCAGTCTGGTACAACCTGCGAGGCATGGGGACATCATTGGTCTTACAATCAGTTACAGTGCAAAGCCTAGAAAAGGCTTCTATTTTGTCTCTGCGGATGAAAAGTATCCCAACAAGAGAACCGAAGCGTGGACCCAGGGCGAGACCACCGAGTCAAAATACTGGTTTGCATGTATCGACCATCCGCTTGTAAAATTCACTTCAGACATTTCGGTAATTGTTCCCCCTGAATATACGGTAATATCAAACGGAAGTCTCAAAGAAAGACAGCAGCTGACAGCCGACGGACAGCCGGCAGTCGCCCATGTCTGGTCGGAGGGCAGGCCTCATCCTGCCTATCTTACTTCTGTCGTCATCGGCAAGTATGCCGAGATTACCGGCGGCAGGGGGCTCTACTACTATGTGCCAGGGGAATTCAGCGACGATGCGATGCGCTCGTTTGAGCGGACGCCGGAAATGCTGAAATTCTTTGAAGATTATTTTGGCGTAAAGTATCCGTATGAAAAATACTCTCAAGTCACGGTGCAGGACTTTGTTTACGGCGGGATGGAGAACTCTAGCTGCACTACGCTTACTACGGACACCCTGCATGACCAGAAAGCGCACGTCGACTTTACGAGCGACCACCTTGTGTCTCACGAACTTGCCCACCAGTGGTTCGGGGATTTGGTGACCTGCAGGGACTGGTCAAGTATTTGGTTAAACGAAGGATTTGCAACCTACTGCGAGGCCCTGTACTGGGAAGCAAGCAGGGGCACGGACGAGTTTCTCTACTACGTAATGCAGACCGCAGACGATTATTTCGAGGAGGCATCAACCAGGTACGTCCGGCCTATTGTGACAAAGACCTTCAAGCACCCCGACGACCTGTTTGACAGGCACACCTACGAGAAAGCAGGAGTCGTGCTCCACATGCTTCGCAACACCGTGGGAGATCTGGCATTTCGAAAATCCGTCGGAGCTTATCTTGACCGTTTCGGCGACTGCACTGCCGAAACTTTTGACCTGAGGAGGACGTTTGAGCTCGAAACTGGCAGGAGTCTGGAGCAGTTCTTCGACCAGTGGCTGTACAAGGCAGGGCACCCACAGCTCAAGGTGCAGATTTCAATAGAGGGACAAAATACCCTCAGGGTCAAGGTTGAGCAGACACAGGCTGAGGCGCCATTCGTGTTTTCCCTTGAGGTAAATGTGATTCAGTCGCAGGCAGGTCAGATTGGCAAGGCGAACCAGAAGCTCTTTGTCCTTCGCATCGAGGAGAAGGAGACGGCTTTTCAACTTCCGCTGGATTCTGCAGGCATAGAGTGGGTGTCAATCGATCCGGAATTCAAGGTACTAAAGACAATATCGATAAAGGCTCCAAAGGAGCTCCTTGTAAACCAGCTAAAAGGGGGCCGGACTGTCATCGAGCGGATTGAAGCAGCGAGAGCGCTTGCCGGCGAGCCGGCTGATTCAGTAATCGAGGCGCTCAAGGCCGCGGCCTCTGGCGATAAATTCTGGGGCGTGGCTGCAGAAGCCGCAAAGGCGCTTGGAAGCACCAAGACCCAAGGGTCGTATGCAGCCCTCCGTGACTGCGTCGGAAAGGTAATGCATCCCAAAGTGAGAAGAGCTGTAGTAAAAGCGATAGGCGAGTTCAGGAAACAAGAATCGTTTGAGGAGCTGGCTGCGCTTCTAGAACGCGGCGATTCGAGTTATTTTGTTGAATCTGAAGCGGCCCTGGCGCTTGGGAAGTCCCGAGACCGGCGTGCCCCTCCACTCCTAATCAAAGCCTTGGAGACGCGATCGTTTCAGAATATTGTCGCCCAAGGGGCGATAAACGGCCTGAAGGAATTTGGCGAGAACAAAGAGATAGCAGACCTGCTAGTATCAAAGAGCGAGTATGGCAACCACCACAGGGTGAGGGAGGCCGCAACGTTTGCGCTCGGTCGCTTTGCCGAGGCAAATACCAGCGTTTTCTTGCAGTTGGTTAACCTGCTCACCGACAGGTGGTTCCGTGTCAGGATAAATGCGTGCAGGGCACTTGCAGAAGCTGGGCTGGTCAAGGCGATACCAGAGCTTGCGGCAGTGTCTGAACGAGATCCTGATCAGAGAGTGCGGAGAGTGGCAGAGGAGTGCATACTTGTGATAAGAGAGTCCAGCAAAAGGCCCGCGGCTTTGGAGCATATCAGCGATGACCTGGACAGGCTTAAGTCGAAGAATCTTGAGTTGATGCAGAAATTGGACAGGCTTGAGCGCGAGATGCGCTAGAATCTAGGGGCATATGCCCGACGGCAATGCATTAACGATTGCCGCCGGTTCAACGCTCGGGCCTGCTGCGTGAGCGCTTTGCGGACGGCCGGTCCTGCTCCGCGTCCGATTCGATTTTCTTGCGGTAGAGGACAAAGGATTCTGACTCGGTCATTTCAAATTGGCGCACGGCAGCGGCCAGGCTCTGGTGGCAGATTACGTGCAGCCGTCGAAAGCCTCCCAGCATGTAGAGGTTTGTGGCAAAGGTGAGCAGTTCAGCGAGTGATTCTGACGATGAAGAGTCGAGATATACCACCTGTAGCAAGTCCTTGCGGTCCCAGTACCCCTCTGTGTTCAATACCGCCATGCCTGTTATGGGCCTACCGGTGACCAAAAGACGCTTCCTGTCCACAAATGACCGCAATGCCCTCTTGTCCAGCTGATACCACCTCCACGTGTCCATGTACCGGCCTCCGGAAGCTCGGAATAACTGAGAAGCTGAGAGGTAATTGAGAACATCGTCGAGATCCTGCACAGTCGCCAGGCGGGCTTCGGATTTTTTTCTCGCAATTTGTCTGTCCGTTGCAAGGTACGCCCAATCTGAAACGGCCTGAAAGCCGCATTTCTCCATCATTCTCTGGGAGGCAAAGTTTTTTGATGCGACTATTCCAAGAGCTTCCGACGCTCCTCGTTTTCGTCCAAACTCGAGCATCGCGTCGATGAGCGCGCTGGCCACTCCGAGTTTTCTATGGTCCTGCCTGACCCTGACGCCCTCTACCCAGACGCTCTCCTTGTAGGGGCAAAGCGCAGCGTGTCCGACTGCAATGGACCCTGAACTCTGGGAGTCGGCAATAAACAGCCGTCCCTTCCTGTCCTTCATCCAGATGTCCCATGCGACATCTATATAGTCGCCCCAGCTAAACGTGTCTGTGCAAAACTGCAGGATTGGCTGCCTGTCGGAGTCTTGCGCCGTGCGGACAGTAGTCTTCAAATGGCGTTCATCCTTTCCCGGACTGGCTGGCGAGTGCGCGCGGGTCCTGAGCCATTAACGCAAGCCAGGGGTTTAGAAGCTCAGGGTCTGCTTTTACGAGCTTGACGCCGGCTTCATGGAGCAGCCTTGTTCCATCCTCGGGATAGTCGGCAAGCACCACAATTCTGGAAATCCCGACGCTTATCGCCATCTTGCTGCACTCGATGCACGGCGCAAAAGTCGAATAGAGGGTCGAGCCCTTTGTACTTCCGGCATTTCCAAACAGCGCGCACTGCATTATGGCGTTGGCCTCGGCATGGGTGCATAGACACCGATCGAGACCTTCGCCGGACTTTACCTCTCCCCTCATTCTCTCCTGGCAGCGCGGACAGCCGCCTTCGAAGCAATTCCGGATTCCCGGCGGCGTCCCATTGTAACCTGTCGCTATCTGGCGATTATCCTTCACGATAACGGCGCCAATATGCCTAGTAATGCAATTTGAGCGCAGCTTGGCAATCTCTGCCTGCAGGAGAAAGTATGTATCCCAGTCCGGCCGCAGCACCTGCTGCTGTGGCGCCATTCGGTATAAAAAATCTAGCCCCGGAACAGGCTAGCGCGATTGTGACTTTGCCCTCCGCAGCCTTCGCTCGTCCTGCGCCACCCTGAAAAAGAACAGTGCCGAGACGGCCGCTAATCCAACCGTGCCCAGTGCGAGTATGGCATCGCCTGGCAGCGCAAGCAGCTGCGCGAGAGCAGGCACTATCTCCACCGCTTTTCAGCCCGCCATAGGCGATGAAATGAAGCCATGATTACAACTGTCGTGGCAGCATTGATTAGCAATGCTTTGAATGGCTTGTTAAAGATAGGGACATTGTGCTCTGAAACTGAACCGCGCTGTATTTGTCAGCAGCGTTTTAGAGTAATCAAAACTGTTTATGATATAGCAAAACCGCGTTTTATCAACGGTAAAATCCGATTCAAATCAGAGTTATCCTGCAAGGCAATAACATGGGAGATGGATTTCGATCGGCATTTCCAACTCCATTTCCCATGTTATTTATGTAAGCGTTAAGCCAATTTCACGTTATACAAATATCGGACGGCTCAGAGCTAGAAAGCAATCATCATCACCGTCGCGTTGTAACAGTGCTTTAAAGTTGGTATTGCTTCCAGATAAACGTTAAGTGAGTCGGATTCAATCTAAAACTGCCTTGAAAAATTCAGAGATTGGCGGCGCTCTCAGAAACCTTGGCTTTTACGCTGAAACCGAGGACGGGGCCAATTCCCAGTTCAAAGCCCGTGCTTATTACAGGGCGGCAGACGTCGTGGATGCTCTCCACCAAAGACTTGACGAGGTTTATGCAGAAAAAGGAGTCGAAGGCTTGCTAGAAATCCCCTCGATAGGCAAGGCGATTGCCGGCAAGATTGAAGAAATGATAAACACCGGCGCTATCAGGAATCTTGAGGAAGCAAGGGCCAGACTCCCGGTCGACGTGGAGCAATTCCGCTCTGTAGAGGGCCTTGGGCCAAAGACGGTCAAGCTCCTGTATGAAAAACTCGGGGTAAGGAACCTGGGTGATCTGGAAAAGGCTGCCAGCGATGGCAAATTGCAAGGCGTCGCCGGCTTTACGCCAAAGAGGATAAAGGAAATGCAAGCTCGTATTTCATATTACAGGCAAGGAAGTAGGAGGAGGCTGCTAGGCGAGGTCTACCCCCTTGCCAAGCAAATTGAGAAGAGGCTGGGCGGTCTGCCGGGGGTCCAAGAGGCCATTACCGCCGGCTCGGTCCGGAGGATGAAGGAAACCGTGGGCGATATTGATTTTCTGGTATGCACACCGGAACATAATTCAGAACGCGTAATGGAGTCCTTTGTCACAATGCCAGAAGTGGACGAGGTAATGGCGCGGGGGCAATCCAAGTCGTTCGTCAGACTTGCAGGCAAAATAGACGCGGATCTGCTAGTTGTCCCGCCAGAGAGTTGGGGTTCTGCTCTCCAGTACTTTACCGGCAGCAAGGAACACTCGGTGCACGTCAGGAGAATTGCCACCGAGAAAGGCCTCAGGCTCAACGAATGGGGACTTTACAGGGATTCCCTGCGGGTTGCGGGCGCATCTGAGGCTGAGGTCTATCGAGCGCTTGGGATGGACTGGATTCCGCCGGAGCTCAGGGAAGACTCTGGCGAAATCGAACTGGCGCTCTCGGGAGGCCTGCCTCAGCTCGTGCAGTATGGCAGCATACAGGGCGATCTGCAGGTTCACAGCGAGAGCACGGATGGCACCGCAAGCATCGAGGAGATGGCGCGTGCTGGCAGAGAGTTTGGCCTAAAGTACATCGCGATAACTGATCACACAAAGAGCCTGGCGCTGACCGGGGGCCTTGACGAGGAGGAGCTTTTGGACCAGGCCGAGCGGATTTGGGCCATGAAGGACAGGATTGAGGGAATCGAGGTTCTGGCGTCAGCAGAGGTCAACATCATGAAGGACGGTTCTCTTGACATAGCAGACAGCGTTCTTGACAGGCTGGATATTGTAGGGGCCGCGATTCACTCAAACTTTGCCCTTCCGATCGAAGACCAGACAAAGAGGATCGTCAGCGCGATTAGAAATCCGAGTGTTGATATTATTTTCCACCCGACAGGCAGGCGAATAAACAAGCGTGAAGGATATCCTGTCGACATCCAGAGGATTGTATCTGAAGCCAAGGAAACGGGGACCGTACTTGAAGTGGATGCGCACTATGACAGGCTTGACCTGAGGGACGAGCATGTGAGGATGGCTGTAGAGCAGGGAGTGAAACTCTCGATTGACTCTGACGCCCATCATCCAATCCACTATTCCTACCTCATGCTAGGCGTTGGCCAGGCGCGGAGGGGATGGGCCAAGGCCTCCGACGTGATAAACACTGCCACCTCAGCCAAGCAAGTTCTTAAGGCTTTAAAGTAATATAGAACATCAAGAATAGCTAGACCGTTGCGGACTTCACTGGAGAAAGACGAGCGACGCACCAGGAAGGTCTTTCTTGGAGTCTTTTACTTTTGCGCCTTCATGATGGCGTCAATTACCCTTTATGCGATTTATGTCAGCCTGGGGGAGTACCTCCACAGCGGCAAGGTCATTATCGGCCAGGTTCTCGTAGACACAGAGTTTCCTGTCCACGGGGTCGCAAAACTGGTGACATACCTGATGGTAGTAACCGTTCTGGGCTGGTATTGCGTGGTAAAACTTGGTGCTGAAAAGGCGAAACAAATCCCAAAGTGGATCAAGTCCATCCTTCAGCTGATAGTCCTTTCCATTGCCATAGTGTCGCTTTATGAGTTTATCTACAATTTTTCGATTTGGAATTCGCTAATAACAGCCGATGCGCTCAGGGGCGTGCTCAGGTTTGATCAGATAATTGTAAACTACCCCGACCCCCTGACCCCGTGGAACCTAGTTTTTGCCACCAAGATGTCGCTTTCGGCATTTCTAATCTCGGCGCACGGCTTTTACACCATGAGCAGACCGGAAAAGCAGGTTGCGGAGTTTTGAACTGCAGTTTCGAACTCTCCGGACCTACATTGTGTTAACATTTTTTAATGATAACAGTATCTAGAATGCGTGACATCGAAAAACAAAAATTCAGAATACTTGTCCGCTCGCGATGCGAGCCTACTCCGTGATTATGAAACAATTTCAAAAATGACCGATTATTTCAGACAGCCTAACAACGAAGAACTACTGAATTTTATTGAAGCGCACGCACGGGACCCTCACGCGGAAATAATGGGCTACAGGGAGAAAGACCAGCAAGAAAGAGAAAAGGGGCAATCGCTTAACGAATGCGATTGTCGCTGATGGGCGCGGGTCTTACCTTTCCTGCGAGGTTGGCCTGACAAGCACCTCGTTAATGTTGACGTGTGGAGGTGATTCAACGGCGTAGAGTATGGCGTTTGCGATGTCGGATGCCTGCAATGCCTCCATTTTCTTGGTCGAGGCAACAAAGGATTCAAGCGATTTGTCCGTTATGGTATTGGTCAGCTCTGTCGCAACGACACCGGGTTCGATGCACGTCACACGGACGTTCGAGCGCTGGCTGAGCTCCTGCCTCAACCCTTCACTGAGAGCTGTCACTGCATGTTTTGTAGCGCAGTAGACTCCCCCTGCAGGAAATACGATTCTTCCTGCCACCGATGAAATGTTGACTATATGACCGGACTTTTTCTCAAGCATGTGCGGCAGAACAGCTGCGGTGCAGTACAGGACGCCCTTTACGTTCACATCGATCATCTGGTCCCACTCCTCGACCTTGAGGCTCTTGAAGAAGCTGAGCGGCATCAACCCCGCGTTGTTTACCAGAATATCAATTGAAGCCCACCTGCCAAGAGCAGCGGCTGCAAACGCCTGGCAGTCTTTTCTGTCTGTAACGTCAAGCCGCTGGATGAGTATTTCTCCCCCCGCCGATGTAACGCCGGCCTTGAGCTCCTCAAGCCGTTCGACGCGGCGTGCTCCGGCAACTATTCTTGCGCCGGCTCTCGCCAAAGCCATGGCAGTCGCGTGGCCGATGCCGCTGCTTGCGCCCGTCACGAGGGCGACCTTTCCTTTTATCATCTACTGGGCAGACTCGTTTGCGCAATGTAATATTTGTATGGTTTTATGAGGGGCGGCCTGCGCAATTTGTCAGAGGCCAAAGCGGCCTCTCTTATTCCACGCTCTGCTCGGCTGGTTGTATTTTCTGCTTCCTTGCCATGAAAAGCAGCAGAACACCGAACATGGCCAGCACGACAGCGAGCCCCTGCGCGCCGCCGTTTGGAACAAATGCAAAGTAAGCGATGGAAAAGCCGAAGCAGGTGGCCGCCTGCAGCAGATACATTACGATTTGCTTCATTTTGGTTTTCTTTGAAGCAAACCCTATTGCAAAAAACGCCGCCGCTGGATAAATGGTAAAAAGCACGAATTGGTCTATGTCAATACCCAGATGAGTCAAGACCAAAGGACGTAACGCTTACGTCAAATAATAGTCTTGTCTTGGGCCTGCAGTAAGACTCTAGACGTCTGCATACATGGAGAATTCGTGCGGATGAGGCCTGAGCGCGACCTCGACATGCTCTTTTTCTTCATGCTCGATGATCCGTTCGACCGTGTCGTTGTCAAATATCGGCTTCAAGAACGCGCTGTCGCTTGCAAGCTCCTCGTAGGCTTCTCTCAGGCTGGCAGGCAGCTGTGTTATGCCCAGTTCGCGCCGCCTCTTGGCCGACATTTTGAAAATGTCTTCATTTACGGGGCTACCGATTTCCTTCTTTTCCTTTATTCCATCAAGGCCTGCAGCCAGTATGGCCGAAAACGCAAGGTACGGGTTGCATGAGGGGTCAGGTGCCCTGAATTCTATCCTCTTCATGTTTGCAAACTTGCGGCCCTTGTAGTGGGCGGGGATCCTGATGATGGCTGACCTGTTTCCTGTGCTCCAAGCAACGTAAACCGGTGCCTCATAGCCGGGCACCAGCCGGCGGTACGAGTTTGTCGTAGGTGCCACGATTGCTGCCAATGCATGGGCATGATCCATGATTCCCCCACCAAAGTACCGGGCTGTCTGGGACATTTCGGCATAGTCGTCCGACTCGTCATAAAAGAGGTTGACCCCCTTGTTCCAGAGGCTCATGTTGACGTGCATTCCGGAGCCGTTGTCAAGCGCAATGGGCTTTGGCATCATTGTCGCTATCATGTTGTTCTTTTTGGCAAGGTTCTTGACTATGTACTTGTAACTCTGGACTCCGTCTGCCGCGTTGACCAGGGTGTCAAACCGTATGTCGATTTCACACTGGCCGGCGGTTGCCACCTCGTGATGGTGAGCGTCGCAGACGATGCCGAAATTGTTTGTCAGCACATCGACGCACTGGTTCCGGTATTCCATCAGGGTGTCGCCTGGCGCGCTTGGCAGATAACCCTCTTTGAGCCGGAGGGCATAGCCCACGCTGTCGGTGGACCAAGGCGCTTCCCGCGAAGAGATGTGATAGCTCTGCCCTTGGTAGGGGGTCATTGTGTTTACCTCCAGTTTATCGAATACGAAAAACTCTACCTCAGGCCCCCAGTAGGAAGTCTCAAATCCCTGGGTTGAAAGGTATTTTTCAGCACGCTTGGCAATGCCACGCGGGTCGTGTGGATACACTTCGGGTTTGTGGCCGCCCCGGATAATGTCGCAAATCAATCTCGCCGTTGGCGCGTGTTCTATCCAGGGTATGATTGCATACGTTGAAGGGTCAGGTCGGATGATAAGGTCCGATTCATGAATTTCCGTAAATCCCCTAATTGACGAGCCGTCGAGTTTTGGAAGGCCGTCAATAAAGTCGTCGACGCGGAACATCTTTGAGTCCATTGTCGTGTGATGAAAACGGCCAAAGAGCCCGGTAAATTGCAGGTCAAGAAATGATATTTTGTCCTGCTTGAGGCGTTGCATGACTGCATCCGCGGTAAATGTTAAAGGCTCGATTTTACCATCGATTAACTTGTAAGGCAATAAGAATACCTCTTATATCAGTAGCCACAAGAATTCTATAATTTAAGCCTATGTCGGCTGCTGGCCGTGCGGGAGAGAACATGTTACCATTCTCGGTAAACGAACTTTCCAGGATATTGCTCAAGGAAATCGAATCGCCTAGCCTGCAGTCGATATCCGCTGACACATTTCAGCGAGTGGCCGTCACCATAGGGAGCCTGAAGGGGCTCGGTTACGAGGGAATCGAAGCCAGAGTCAGGGACAGGATGGTTGAAATGCTCTCTTCGTGCGCTCGTATCCTTCTCCAGAGCAGGCAGGGCAAACTGTCTTCAGAGAATCTGGATTACTCGAAACTCACGGACGAGGAAAAGTACGTCATTGATGGATTGCGGGAATCAAAAACAAGAATAGACGAGGTAATTGGCGCCGTTTCTGCTGGCAGGCTCAAAGTGCTTGAGCTGGTTGGCGCAAAGGCGCGTTCAAAGAGGGCCGTAGTCAGGTTCCTCAAACCGATGGAACAGTTTATCGGCGTAGACATGTCAAAGTACGGGCCGTACAAGGCCGAAGACGTTGCCTCAATTCCGGTGGAAAATGTGTACTCCTTTATCAGGACCGGGATTGTCGTTGAGATCCATGCTTCGGCCCTACGCAGATGACGCTCAGTCGACGCGCTTTATGATGTGGTAACCAAACTCCGTCTTGACCGGTTCTGACATTTGGCCTTTCTCGAGCTTGAAAGCGGCCTCTTCAAATGGCTTGACCATCATGCCCCTGCTGAAGTAGCCAAGGTCGCCCCCGCGCTTGCCGCTGCCCTTGTCAATGGAAACCTCCTTTGCCAGGTTTGCAAAGGATTCACCGCCCTTGAGCCTCTCAAGAATCTGGAGTGCCTCGCTTTGTTTCTTGACAAGAATGTGCGAACACTTGATTTTAGTCATTAATCGTGATAACTCGGACCTGCGAATTTAAGATTTGCGAAAAAGAAGAAAAGAGGAGCAATAACCGTGTTATTGCAATTATGGCCGTGTTGTGGAAGTCGAGTTGCTTGCGCTTGATGTTGCTGTGGAATTGGTCGCGCTATTCATCATGTTGGTGCTTGTGGAATTTGATGCCATTGCCGAAGTGGCGGTAGAGTTTTGCGCTGCGGTACTTGCGCTGGATGTCTGGTTAGCGCCGCTTGATGAAACCGGTCCGGCAGAGTTGTAGGTCTGAGTCCTCAAGGTGCCGCTTTCCACTAGCTTTAGGCTGAGGGAATTGGGGCTGCTGACGCGTGAAAGCACCTTGATGTGCCCGCCACTGTCCACCTGGTCGATACCGATAAGCGAACTTCCTGACCAAACGAGAACTACCTGGTTCGGCGTAAAGCCGGTTCCGTTGACGACTGCAATGCTGTCATTCTTGTTAGTGTCGACCATGTTCTGGCCGGTCATCAGCATCGAATGGGAGGTGCTGTTCTGGGCAGAGCTTGTGGATGTGGAGTTGTTCATGTTTGCCACGCTGGTGTTGTTTGTTGAGCTTGTGGATGTGTAATTGGACATGCCGGACATTGATGTGGCGTTTGACATCGAGCCTGAAGACATTGTGCCGCTTGCTGATGCAGTCGACGTGGACTGGTGCATGCAGCTTGCCTTTGAGGCTGTCGAGTTTGACACGCTCGATATCGAGGTCGTGTTACTCTTCATTGATGCAAGCTGTGACTGGGTCACAATCTTTACGGTGACCTGTGGGTTTGTAGTGGAGTTGCCAGAGGAAGCGGTGACTGTCTGTGGCGCGCGGATCTGTACCGTTCCAACGTTGCATACAAGCGGTCCGCTTGCCGAAGAGGTCTGGCCTGAAGTGGCGGTTGAATTCGAGGCTGTGCTTGTTGAAGTGCTAGGAGCTGATGCGGTGCTTGTTGCCGACGAGCTGCTGCCTGTTTTTACACACTGTGCCTTAGAATTGCCTGTCGAGTTGGAGCTGCTGACCTGCGTCGAACCCGCGCTTGTGGAGTTGGCGGTTCCAACCTGAAGTTTGCCTAAGTTGCAAACGACCGTGCCGGGAAGAGGTGCCGTTGAGTTATTTGCTGCAGAGCTTGAAGTCTGGGTCGCGCCAGACTGACTGGCTGAACTTGTCGAATTTGTTGTATTTGCTGTCTGGGGCTGCGATGCCTGCTGCGCAAATATCGCCGGTCCTGCCACTGCAGTTGAGAGAACTGCGAGGGCAGATAACAGCGATAGCAGGATCACTTTTGCCTTTGGATGTTGTGACAAAGCTTCTCGTAGTTGTTGCCATTAAAAGAAATTTAACGGATTTTGCTTTTTATTGAATAACCTTTCTTCGTAAGCATGGTAGCTAAGAATTGCAATAGGAGCTAGAATTCATGCCGTATTCGAAATCATGATATACTCGCCGGCGTACGCTAGAGCATTGGCCGAAGACAGCTCTGCATCCGCGGCCGCCAACTCTGCGATTCCCTTTCCAACCTTGACAATACTCTACCTCCCGGTGGAATCGATTGCCGTGGTCGAGGAGATTGGCCAAAAGTATCCCAACATCACGGTTGAGGACTGCGAAGGGTATTTTCATGGCGCCAAACGGCAGTACAAAAAGATTACAATCTGGAGCCAGGGGATAGATAGCCTGTGGTTAAACGCGATTATCGCCCGAGTACGTGAGCTGGCCTCTGTCGAGTTTGTCACGATAGTAACCGGCGGCGTCCTTTATGTCATCTGAGTTTGCGCAAGAAATGCATGCAAAGCCGGCCTTATGTCAGGTTCCAACTCGGATTTGATCTACTTGACAAACAAAGACTCGCAAGGGGATAGCGTTCCGGAAAAGATCAGGCGATGCCCTATATGCGGCTGTACACGGCATTGGATGACCGGGTGTGGCTTTCACTGGGGAAAACACAGGTACGGCCCCGACGGTCGATGCCAGATACGCGGCGTATCACTTTAGCTCGTAAAGCGCGACTGAAAGCTTGAAGGCCAGCTTGTCGCTCGTCTGCTCGGCGATTGGCATGGCAAACCTCTGCGTCTCTTCTTTGAAGCGCTTGGCCTTTTCCATATACCCCTGGTTCTTCATCGCCCTTGCGCTGTCGAGGCGATCTGCCAGCCTGATGTACCTCGAGTCCTTTGGGGCCTTTGCGAGCTCTTCATAATACTTTGCGGTGGCCTCCTCGGTGCGCGCCTCCGGCCTTGGCCGATGATCTGCGCCGGTTGTTGATGACGTCGAGAGGACGCGTGGGCCAAAGTCTGCCAGCTCGCTTTTGTACTGCTCGACTGGAATGTCATGCAGCAGTGCCGCGCAGACGAGTTCAAGATCGTGAAGATGAAGCTCCTCCGCCAGAATCAGCGCAACACGGAGCGAGTGGTTGACAAACGGCTCGCTCTTGTTCCACATTTCGCCCTTGTGCGTCCTGGCGGCAAGTGAAAAGGCGCGTGTAAGTTTTACCACATCGTCGGTATTTTCAAACAGGCGCAGAAGCCGAGCAAAGCTCGCCTTGGTGAAATTATCAAATTCCTGCTCCATTATTTGCCATAATACTGCGTGACACTGTAATAAATAACTAGGAATGAAGAAAATTGGCCGGCCCGTGCCGGCTGGGTGGAGTTACGGCCTAGCTGGTCGAGTAGTAGGCCATAATGCTCGTGTTGTCAGTTATGCTTACAGTCCTTGTCCTGCTAGTGCTTCCATTGTCCCAGTGGGAGAACTTGTAGATTCCATAGTCACCCACTGATACGGTGTATGACTGGCCCGTGAGCAAGCTGAAGCTTGCAGGCGTAAAGCCGGACTTTGCCTGGTTCGCGCTGTTTGTGATTGTCGCATAAAGGCCGTTTACGGCATTGCCGCTGCTGTCAACGGATCTGATGCTGAGCTTGGCATGCACTGGGGCTGGCGGGGGTGCCGACGCGGAGGAGTAAGTAGCCTGGAGGTTTACCGGGCTCGACGGAGTCACGGTAATAGAGCGCGAGGTGGAGCCGTCCTGCCAGTGTGAGAATTTGTACTGGCCATAGTCGGCAACCTGCACCTGGTAGCTCTGCCCGGTGTTTACAGTAAACGCTGCAGGGGAGAACTGGGTCTGCAAGACGTTGCCGCTTGAGTCGGAAAGGGTTGTGTAGTAGCCGGTAAGCGCGTGGCCCGAGGAATCCGCAGTAGTCACGCTGATTGTGGTTGTGGTCGGCTGTGGTGCCTGGCCGTTATTGTAGTAGGCTGTAATTGAAGCGTCGCTGTTCAGGTTCACTGTGCGAGTGCTTGAAGTCGAGCCGTCCTGCCAATGGCTGAAGGTCAGCTGTCCATAGTTTGCGACTGTCACGCTGTAAGAACCAGAGGCAAGTGAGAAGGTCAGCGGTGTAAAGCCAGTGCTTACCACCGCGCCGTTCTGGCTCACCGTGGTCCACATTCCATTGACCGCGTTGCCATTCTGGTCAAGCGAGTTTACAGTCAGCTTTGGGTCTGAACCGGAGCTTCCGCCCCCTCCTGTTCCCCCGCTGCCTACCGAACCGGTGTCAAATATGGTGGCGAGCTGGTCAAGGTAGGGGGTGACTGTGTCCCATGGATTTGGCAGTACATCGTTTGTGACGTAGAGCCATCCCACGGTGGACTCGGCACTGGTCACCCAGGAGCTGGAGAATGGGCTGACGCCAAATGGAATCATTCCGAGCTGCGACTTGTCGTAGCCGGACCAGCTGCTGTAGCCGCTGAGGTCTGGCAATCCGGGGCTTTCGTAAATCAGCACGAGGTTTACCGTGCCAAGATACGAGGGGATCGTGTTTGCTCCGGGGTTTCCAACTGTAAAGGACAGGCCCAGCGAATGCGCGTATGACGAGGCGGTCGAGTAGAATGACTCCCCGCCCGCGGTATTTGACATCTCGTCAAAAAAGATTCCGCTGATGCCCGGATACCAGCTGGCCCAGGTGCTTACATCGTTCTCAACCGCTGACAGGCCGCGGCCCGTGTACGACGTTGAGACGTAGCCTATTACCTGGACTCCGGCGGAACTAAGCTGTGCGATGCCGGAAGCGTAGTTTGAGTCCTTTGAAGATCCCGGTCCGTTTGACGGATTGACTATGGCAACAATGGGAACGTTTGGGTGTGCCTTCTTTTCAGCAGTTACCGTGTCCCACGTGCTACCAGGGTATGTATACAAGGGGATGATGATCCCTTCGGGTGTCGCGGCATGCGCTGGCGCGATGTTTGCAAACGCCATTGGTACGACCAACAGCAGCATGGCCAGACCGGCGACAAATGTTCTGGTACTTTGTTCCTTCATTTCCAGCGTAGGTTTGCTGGAAATTATTAAACGCTAATGTGACTAACAAGTGAAATCGGTTTTCACTATTGCGCCAAAACTTAGAAGATTACTTCGGCTAGGGCGCAGCATGCGCCGTACTAACCCGTGAAACGCCGGATTCTGTAGTTTGACTCAGTTTGTAGTCTGCGCCGCAGCCTCTTGCTGGACGGCAGATGGCGCTTCGGCAACAGCTTCAGTTGCGTTCAAGACTGGCGATGTCTCATTGATCCGAGTTGGCTCGGCAGTGAGTGATGCTGATGGGCTGCCTCGCGCTGGCCGCCTTGCCGATCTTTTTGCAGTTCCTGCTCGCAAGCCGGTGGTCTTGCGGCTCGACGACTTTTTGGCTGTGGTTCTCTTGGATTTTGCAGGTCGTACTTTTGATTTCGTCTTTTTGCCCCGCTTTGTTGCTGGCATGCAGCAAGTACTTGATGCCGCTTGTTTTTACCCTTTTTGGTTTTTCCCGGCGTCATAATCACAGAAGGAATAATAGAAGCGAAAGTCGATTGAGAGCACTCATTATTGGCTGATTCAAAGGGCTATTACGCGATACTTGGAGTTTCGGAAAGGGCCAGCTATCATGAGATAAGGCGCGCATACCGGCGGCTTGCAAAAAAGTACCATCCCGACAAGAATTCCTCCTCACAGGCAGAGGAAATTATAAAGACGATAAACCTGGCGTTTGAAGTCCTCTCGGACCACAACAAAAGGGCAGATTATGACAGGATGGGGATCGTCGACCCCGTTCACAGGGAGCATCATTACCAGGCCAGCCGGACAGCCCCAGAGAGCGCGGACTGGCAAGAGTTTGAGCGGCCTGGCACAGGCGCAGCGGAACCGGCTGAAAACAGCACTCCTGCGTCCCAGCACCCTTCAGGCCACCAGGCAGCTGAGCGGACCTCGGTGTATCACGGGCCAACATTGCTCGATACACCGAAGGGCAGGTTTCAGATCATAGTCGAGCCTTCCCTGTGCATGGCATTTGGCAGCTGCGAGGTTCTAGCCCCTAAGGTATTTGTCGTTGAGAAGAACAGGAGGGTCAACCCAAAGGCCGTGGTTGAATGCGAAACCTGCGAAACCTTTGAGCGGGTCTATGCAGCCGCTCAGACCTGCCCCACCAAGGCCATCAGAATAGTCGACAGGCATACCGGCGAGCAGATTTTTCCATAGGACTAAATTAAGGTCTGATGCCGCAAACCGAGATGGTCAAGATTTTCTGTGTCGGCTGCGGCCCTGGTGATCCTGACCTTTTGACCGTCAAGGCTGCAAACCTCATACAGAATGCCGAAGTTATATTTGCCCCGACCGCACGGGAGGGCAAGCCGAGCATTGCATTATCGGTTGTCGACAAGTATGTTAGCAAGAGTTCCAAGACAATCAGCCTGATTTTTCCGATGGTAAAGGACAGGGACTCGCTCAAGGAGTACTGGCAGAGAAACGCCGATTCCATTGCACAGGAAGCCAGGACAGGCAAGAGGGTGGTATACCTTACGCTGGGCGACCCGGCCCTTTACAGCACATGGATTTACGTTCATCGCGAGCTCAGGCGCATGCACCCGGACATCGAGGTGGAAGTAGTGCCAGGCGTAGCGTCGATGTTTGCGATAGCAGCCAGGGCCAAGATCAGCCTTGCCGAAGGCGATGAGACAGTCGCCGTCGTTCCCGCCTGCTACGACATGGACAGGGTGAGAAGGACCGCCGTTGCATGCGACTCGGTAATATTTCTCAAGGACGGCAGGTATTTTGACAGCGTCGTGGAGATGCTTGGAGAGGCCGGATTTGCCGGCGACTCGGAGATAGCCATAGCCCAGGACGTTTCTGCAGCCGAGGGCGAAATCCTCGAGCTGACAGACCTAGCAAGCCTGCGGGGCAGAAAGGGCCCGACTGAAAAGTATTTTTCCATAATGGTGGCGAAAAAGAACAAGTATGCAACTTGAGACAGGAAACGCCAATACTGCGGATAACCGCCCGACGGTGTACTTTGTCGGCTCCGGCCCGGGAGACCCGGAGCTTATCACCTTGAAGGCAAAGAGGCTGGTCGAGCAGGCTGATGTTATCATTTATTCCGGCTCGCTCCTAAACCCGGAAATCCTAAAGTATGCCAGAAAGGATGCGCAGCTCCACGACGCGGCTGTAATTGACAGGGAAAAAATATTTGAGATCCTGCGGGATTCAGCGCTGGCCGGAAAACTTGCCATCAGGTTTCACGACGGCGACCCGGCGCTCTTTAGCACGATAAGGGAGCAGATAGACAAACTGGAGCGCGAAGGGATCAGGTCTGTTGTCGTTCCGGGCGTGACTGCGATCCTGGGCGCGGCCGCGGCCATGAACCTCGAGCTGACCGTCCCGGGAATCACGCAGACTCTGATAATAAGCCGCGCTGAGCTCAGGACGCCGGTGCCAAAGCGAGAGTCAATAGCAGAGCTTGCCAAGCACGGCGCCACCATGGCCTTTTACCTCAGCGTCCACCTCATTGAAGATGTGGTCGCGGAGCTGCTAAAGGGCGGACAGTACACGGAAAGCACCCCCGCTGCAGTTGTCTTCCGGGCCACATGGGACGATCAGAAGATAATCACTGGCACCCTTGGAGACATTGCAAGAAAGACAAAGGACGCGAGAATTATCAAGACGGCGCTGATAATCGTGGGCGAGGCAATTTCCCCTGCAGGTTACGAATTCTCCAAGGTTTACGACCCGGGTTTTACGCATGGATACCGGAGGGCCACGCCGAACAATTCTGTCAAAGACTAGGAAAAAGAAGAGAGGGAAGGTAGTATATTGCCGTGCAGGTTACGGCCGCCGAGCTAGGGTCTCTTTGCCCACGCGCTCACCACAGCCGTGCTTATTCCTGCACCCGCAGCCCCGCTCACCGTTGCAAAGACAACGTTCTTGTCAATGATGATGTTGGGCCAGACGTATGCCAGAAAAGCGCCTAGCGAAGTGGACGCAAAGAAGGCAACGAACCCTATCGCGAATCCTACCGATCCGAACACTGCCAGTAAAGCTCCTCGTGATGCCATGAGTATTACCCCTTATTGCTGGCTCTCCGCGCCAGTCTGCATTCCAAGGTCACCGATGCTGCTTGTCGACGGGAATTTGTCATGCACTTTCTGCTCTGCTACCGCAGAGGCTTCCATCATTATCTGGTCGATGTCAGAGCCGCCGCCAGTGTTGAGGTCTATTCCAGTGCCGCTGCCCTGCATCGATTCCATCATGATGCCCGAAAGCAGGCTCTGCACGTTGTTGATTTCTGCGTCGGCGCCTGGAACAAATCTGCCAAGGCCACCCTTTATGCCCCTGATCGAGGCCATTGCGGGGCCCAGAGTAACCATCGCATCTCCCATGTCATGGATGGTGGAAAGCCTCATTGAAACCTGTTCAAGCGCCATCCTGGCCTGTCCTAGCGTCTTTGACATCTTGCGGACCTCGGCCAGCTCGTTGGATAATACCTTTGCAGAGTCGGTGTCGTGTCTCTGCATCGAGTCCACTACGCGTCTAAATAGCGAGGCATCTCGCTCGTTTAGTTTGGTAACCATTGTGTCCAGCTTTGAAGTCTGAAGCTGGAGCTTGTTTATCGCAGTCTCAATCCTCGGCTTTAGAGGACCTTGAGGCCTTATCTGCTCCTTTAGCCTCTCGGAGGTGCTCCCGTAGTTCTGGGCGTTAGTCCAGTTTTTATCAAAACCAGTCATGCGAACACCTTCAGATGTTCGCTATTAATTCCGGGTGTATAATCCAGTAAACCAGTTGCTTAGCTATTGGTACTCATTGTCCGAGAGGCAAACGGAAAAGCTCCTTCTGCTTGACTGCACCCCAAGCCCCCATTCCCTGTCCCGTGCCCTTTTCATCAGTTATCTGGCTGACCACGATCTCTTTTGGTGCCATCGGAGGCCATATCATCGCAACGTACTCGCCCGGGCTTCCCGCCCTCTCAAGTGAGGCCATTTCCATGTTTTCCTTTGAAAACTTGGCTGACAGGGACTGCTTTATCGGCTCGATCAGCTGGCGCTGGCCGTGTACGATGAGATACACCTTTTTCGTTCGGTCGATTTCTGACAACATATGTCCGGAATCCTTGCGAACGTTAAATGTGTATCCTGCAGAGAAAAAACACTCGAAAGTTTGAGAACCGTTGCCTGCCTGCTGACAGGACTTGTTTATTTATATTGGCAGTGCGAAGCTCAAGTTCCAAGTGACCAATAACCCTGTTGCCGTGTTCGACTCTGGAATAGGCTCGTTATCAATCATCCGTGAGCTAAAGCGCGAGATCCCTTACGAGGATTTGCTGTACTTTGCAGACAGGGTCCACTTTCCGTATGGCAGCAAGTCCCATGCCGAACTTCGGCAGATAATCTCAAACACGATAATCTATCTCCAGCGCTACAAGCCCAAGCTCATAGTTGTGGCTTCAAACACCCCCTCGGTTCAGGTGCTTGAAGAGATAAGAAAGATTACTCCGGACGTCCCGCTGATAGGCGTTCGCCCGCCTCTGAAAGAGGCAGTGAGGCTCACAAAAAAGAAGCATATCGGAATAATGGCAACCGAGGGCACCATAAGAAGTCGGGAGCTTGAGAACCAGATACACCGCGAGGTCCCGCAGCACATCCTTGTTACGAAATTCAACGCATCGCCTATAGTTGAACTTATTGAAAACGGCGTCCATCTTGAAAATGAGAAGAGGACGTTTGATGTCATAAGCAGGGTGCTTGGAGACGATGTGGATCAGATGCTTGACGTGATAACGCTCTCGAGCACTCATCTTCCCTTTGTCAAGCGGTATCTTGCTGCACTTTTGCCCAACGTAAGGTTTGTTGATCCCGCCCAGACGGTTGCAAAGGACGTGAGGAAATTCCTGTCATTCAACAGGATGGCCAAAAAGCGCGGTACCGGCAGGCTGCAAATTCTAGTATCAGATGGCAAGCGCGAGTTTGAGAAATCAATCCGCAACATGGGAATCCGCGAGCCTGTTTCCGAGGTGTTTCTCACTTTCTGAAATTTTCCAGAGCGGGCTAACTAGAAAATTTCAATAGAGTGGAAGGTCTGTCTCCACAGCATCTCATATATAATAGAACAGGTTATCTTTTTCCAACGCGGTTCTAGACATGGGCATTTCTGCTTATCAGATTGACAGGGGAGGCAAGGCCATCGCAGAAACGCTTCTTCAGGTAAGCGGCATATACTCCGTCTACGAGCGCCACCTGGAATCAAAGATTGTCAAGTCGCCTCTCCCGAACCATGTCGCAATCGTGCTGGACGGCAACCGAAGATGGGCCAAGTACCACCTGCTTGAGACAGGAAAGGGCCACTTTCACGGGGCTGACAAGGCAGAGGAGCTTCTGAACTGGATCCACGACATTGGGATCAGAATAACGACTCTCTACGTTCTTTCGACTGAGAACCTTGACAGGAAGGATTCAGAACTTGACAACATTTACCGGCTTCTCGAGGTCAAGCTCCAGCGCCTTTACGACGACCCCAGAATTCACAAGAGGCAGATGAAGATAAAGGCCATAGGAGATACAAAACTCTTGCCGGAAAAAATCAGGCAGATACTGTCAAAACTGGAGGAGGAAACCGCGGAGTATGACAGGATGTTTCTCAATATTGCCATAGCCTATGGCGGCCAGAAGGAGCTTATCGAGGCAATCAGAAAAATAGCAAGGATGGCAAAGGAGGGTGAAATTGAGGTGGAGGAAATTGACGAGAAGACTATAGAATCCTGCCTCTATACCTCGCACCTGCCGCAGCCCGAGCCGGATCTGATTCTGCGAACCTCAGGTGAGAAGAGGCTAAGCGGGTTTCTGATATGGCAGAGCGCCTACAGTGAGCTAATGTTCATGGACGTTTTCTGGCCGGAATTTCGAAAAATCGACCTGATGCGCGCCATTAGGACATATCAGCAAAGAGTCAGAAGGTATGGCAAGTAGCGCTAGCGTGCCCTGAGACGAGCTTTTAGTTTCGTGTTGTGAGGTCTGCTGCGAAGCATCCTCCCGCAGCACGGGCACCGGGCTCCGTCCCACTTGAGGAACACCTCGCATTCGTTGCACCGCTTGTGGCCGTTAAAGTAGTGGCTCTCATGCTCATGCCTTGTTGCCTTGAAGTTTGAGCAAACGCTTCTGCAGTGCATCGCGTAGGGTTCCATTACCGACCAACATCTATTTCACCTTTCGTACTGACCGTCTCAACGGATGCAATGTCCGTGATGCCCTCTGAGAGCGAGAGTCAGGCTCTCAGTCTTGGGAAGGGCGGAGTCTTTCGCTTGTGGGCGCTTGACAGTACCATACCCGTGATTTTGTCAATGGTATTGCTATCGATGCCAAGCTTTCTTGAAATTTTGTTTTTGTCCATTTTCTTGTCAACTAGAAGGTAAAGGACCGAGTCGATTGTCTCGTAATCTATTCCAATTTCCTCCTCGGCCAGCTGATTTTGCCAGAGCCTCGGGCTGCTTTTTTTCTGAAGTATCTCATCGGGGACTTTCAGAAACTTTCCCAGCGCGCGCACCTGTGACTTGTAGAGAGACGCGATTGGCTCAATGTCAGCTGCTCCGTCGCCGTACTTTGTAAAATAGCCTATGAGAAGCTCGCTCTTGTCTGTTGTCCCCGCGACTAGCATTTTGTTTACGGCGGCATAGTAGTACAGGACAGACATCCTGATTCTCGAGGTCAGGTTACCTAGCGGCTTGTTGTCGCTTGAGCCCGGTAGCGCCGACTGGAACTCCGAAACGATGTCCTCGAGTCGTGGAGTGTCGTACCTGATTCCAAGGGAACGTGCGAGTCCTGCCGCATCATTGATGTCCTGTTCAGGTGTGGCAGCCGCCGGCATGATAAGGCCGTAGACTCGGTCCGCGCCTATCGCTCTAACGCAAATCGTGGCAACGGCAGACGAGTCGAGGCCGCCGCTCAAACCAACTACAACCCCGCCTGAATTGGACGATGCGATGTATCTTTTGACAAAGCCGGCCAGACTTGAGGCGATGCGGCTGTAATCCTGTCGTAGCAGTGAATCAAGAACGGCAGCGCCGGAAGAGATCCGCGTCATCCAAGCCCTCTCCTTTTCAAAAGAACACAAAGATTCGTTCAATAATAATGAATTGCCGAAAACCCGAGCCGCTGGTCCTCTGCCTCTTTAATTTCGTGCTTTAGCTATTTGTTAAATATTAGCTCCGTTATAAGCCTCTGTGACACGCAGGCTAGGCTCGTTCTCTTTTGATGTCATATCACGGATGCTTGGAGTCCTGAGCAGGGGAGAGGAAATGAGAATTACAAACCTGGCGATCGAGACGAGAATGAGCTACTATGGCTGCATACGGTATGTGAGCCTCCTTGAGGCGCTTGGTTGGATAACGCGGTCGAAAATCAAGGCGCACATACAGAATGAAAACAGATCCGACTTTTCGCACAGCGCGATCTCGATCTCAGATTCTGGCCTTGAGGCCCTGGGCAGAATTGCGCCAATCGCCTCGCAGGCAATCAAAACGCCTCGAGTGGTTCCTAAGCGTCTGAGACCATCAAGGCCGCTGGCAGAGCTTGACGCTGTGCGTCCAGAAGTGGTTTTCAACGAGGCACCGGGCGAGAAAGGCATCCCGGCGGCTCAAATCGGCCCTCAAAAGAGGTCACTCAGGCTATTACTGGTAGACGACGAGGAAGACGTATTATTCACCTACGAATCGGTGCTAAAGTCACGCGGCCACCAAGTTGACGCTTTTGTGGATTCGGCGACCGCACTTTCAAACTATGCCCAGAAGGGTCCTGGGAGTTACGACGTCGTCCTGCTGGACATCCGGATGCCAAAGATAAACGGGGTCCAGCTGTTCCGCTCAATAAGAGCAATTGATTCTGAAGCAAGAATAGTTTTCCTCACGTCCCTTGACCTGTCGCCGGAGCTTAGCAGCGTGACTGAACAGCTCGGTGCTAATCACCTTATCCGAAAGCCGGTCACAAACGACGAGTTTTTGAAAGAAATCGAGACCTTTGTCTGAGTAGCATTATTCCGTTATCAGTTACCTATCCTGCAGGACTCGATGTACGCAAATTCGGATGGGTCTACTGAATCTTCAGCGGGAGAGTGAAGCAAAAGGTCGCACCGTGTTCATTGGCACCAGGTACGCTCGGAGATTTGTTTTCAAGCCAGATTTCCCCTCCATGCGCCTCGATAATTTTTTTGCAGATGTACAGCCCGAGCCCCATGCCTTTTTCAGAGTCTGACGCGAACTTGTCAAAAAGCCTTTGCTGGATCTCTTTGCTGACTCCAGTTCCGTCGTCGGAGATCGAAATTAACGCATACTCTTGGCCAGCATTCCTGACACCGCCGCGGGTGGTCATTTCAGCTCCCTGCCTTTCAGTCTCGCTTGTTTTGCCTCCGACCCTTTCAATTGCAACTTCAATGGTCCCGCTGTCTCCAGTAAACTTGACTGCGTTTGAAAGCAAATTCTCTATCACCTGACCTATTCGCTCAGGATCTATTGTCGCAAGCAGCGGACTTGCATCCATAGATCTAAAGCGGATGAACTTCTTGCTCCCGGGCGCGAGGTTCTGGGCGTTGTTGTACCGCTCCATTATGCGCTGCGCCACCCAGAATATGTCGGTCTCTACCTTTTGCAGGTGAAGGTTACCGCTTTCTATTCTGGTGATGTCGAGCACTTCTTCAGATAAAGTCAGCAATCGCCTTGCATTTCTTAGCACTATGTCAAGTATCTTTTTTTGCTCCGGCGCGACGGTCTTTGAGTCCTGCAGGAGCTCAGTCAGCCCGATTATCGGCTGGATGGGATTTCGCAGTTCATGTGCCGCGATATCAATAAAGTCCTTCATCGCCTTGTCATTTTCCTCCAGCTGAGCATTTGCCGAGCGCAGGTTCTCGGCAAGCTCGGTCGCATTCCACAGCTGATCGAAAATAACGGCATAGGACTGCGCCAATCCTTTTAGGTTGGAATAGGTTGCAAGCCCGCCGGCATCGAACGGACTTGGCAGCGAGTCGTCGACAAGCTCCCAGCTCATGAACTCCTTTCTATCCGACACCAGGATCGTAATGCGGCTGCTCAGATTGCCTTCTGAGATCTTGATGTCGATACCCGGTGTCAGGTCTTCCATTTTGCGCTTTGTTTCCTCAGCCCCCGGTGAAAAAGGCACCAGCATCCGGAGTTTAGCGCCGTTTGCAATTGCGTCCCTGTAAAAGGAAGAGTTTTCAGGAGTAGCTGCAAACTGGAGCGTGCCTGCTGTCGCCCACAGCACGAGGAGCTCGTGTTTTGTCTGGGACATTATCTTTTGCGCAAGAGCGATAGAGACCCGGGTATCAGGGATAAGCTCTGTTTTCTCGGGCAGGCGGCCTTCCTGGATTTGCTGTATCTTCCTCGGAGCGTCCATGCCCTTGCTCCAGAGGCTGTCAAAGAAGTTCTGCTGGTGTTCGACGAAGGGCTTTATGTTGCTAAAGATCACCTTTGGCAGGCTGCTGTTGGCGTAAGACGCGGACGCTTCATACCATACATCCGTCACTGCAAAATCACCCTTGACTACCTCAAGGTGGCGAAGCTCTGCAAATTCCATTATCCTCCTGCAAAAGACTAGATTTTCATTATTGATTTCCGTGAGTATCCGGAGTTTAATTCCCCGCCTCGAAAGCCCTTCAAGGCCCTTCATGACATCGAGGGAAGCCGCCAGGGCCTTGACAGAACCGGGGTCGAGGCAGGCGTCGAAATGGTTGCGTATTTGGTCGTATGAAGCAAGGACGTTCTTTAGAATCGCCTTGCCGCCTTCCCACACTTCTGTCCGCTCTCGCTCCAGGCCGCTCTCAAGCTCTAGAAACCTCAACTCGCAGTCAATCGATTTTTCCCATAGCTGATTGAAGAGGTACTGCTGCTGCTTGACAAGCCCCGGTGAGTTCGTAATTACCGAATGGGCTTGAGACCTCTCGGGGTTCTCGCTGGAATTGGATGCCAAAAAATTGGAGTCCGATATCAAAAAGTATCCTTTCAGTCCGTCAACGTGACGCAGCTCTGAAAACTCCCGAATTTTTCTACAGTCTGCAATGTTGTCTCGGGTGATTTCGACAATATGCCGGATTCTTATCCCCCTGTCGCGAAGCTGCCCGAGCCGGGCCTGGGCGTCAGGTGACGCGGCAAAATTAGACGGTCCGAATCTGTCCTGGCAAATATCGACCGAGTTTTTAGTCGCGCCGAGGGCCTCGTGAACCTTTCTAGAAATTTCCCTGCGAGAATAGACAACCTCGGTCCTTTCCGGTTCTACACCGTGCTCAACCTTTTGAATAAAAACCTCGGCAGGGATGGCCCTTTCCCAAAGGGTTTCAAAAAAGAATTTCTGCTGATGGACAAACTGTGGCAGGTTGCATGCGATGACCTTTGAAAGCGAGCCATCCTGAGCCTCTGAGATGCAGACATAGTCCATTCCGTCGGCAACCGCAAAAATGGAACAGTTTGGCTCCGCATGCCTGACCTCGGCAATCCTCATAAATTCCCGGACCCTGTCGATGTTTTGCGGAGCAATTTCAGTAATGAAGCGGATCTTTACGCCGCGTCTGGCCAGGTCCAAAAAGGCTTCCCATATGGGACCGCTTGCCATTAATACAGTCGTGCCGGTCATGTCCGTGCAAATGTCAATATTGTTCCGGACTGCGAGGATGAGGGAATGAATCCTGCTGCTCGGCTGAGAAGCATCGTCCCAAACCTCAATGACATCGCGGCTGGAGATTATCGTCACGCGTAGACTTGCCACATCTTAATCAGAAATCATATTAAAAAGGTATTTGCTCAGTTCTCTAAAATTTTGCTTCCGGCGGGTACAGTTAATCCAAAATTCTTTTGTGCCAGCACAAACAGCTCCAGTGCCTCTGTCCCAAATGCCGATAGCTGATACTGGCTGCCATCAGTGCATGTCACCTCCACGGAATAATACTCGATCCCGTTCGGTGCCAGCCTTATATCCCGAGGGGCACGCGATATCCAGCACGCCGAGCCGGCTGCTGCTTCACATTTCCCAAGGAGCCTGCAGAGCGCATCCGCAGCGCTATCAAACGGCATTCTCTGCCTCCCTTGGGTCGCCGGGCTCCACAACTGTCCTTCTGGGTTTTCCAGCCCTCCACCCCTGCCTTGCGTAAAGATACGCAAGCGTAGGGATAAACCCCGTCGCGACAAAGAAGATGGTTTCAAAGGTTTCCATGCAGTCTATATCCCAGGGAAGCAACATTAACTTGGCTCAAAGCCGCGTCTGAAGAGTATGCACTGCCGCTAAGATATCATAAGCCCGCGTGAATCGTCAAATTTTTTGTCGCCCGAGATTCCCTTGAGGCCGATAAAATGTACATTTATGCCGGATTCTTACGCACTCGCTCATGCTCCCGTCAGCACTGAACGAATTCTCCCATGCAGCCGTACTCCAGGAAATAGTCCCTAACATGCCTGACGCATGGCAGTAGATCAAGCCGTTTCTGGTCGTCGCGCTGCAGAAGGCACCCGCAAGGGAACCTTTGTGGCTTCATTGCTTCGCTATTGGGACGGGAAATATAAAAGATATTTGCACTTCGTTTTACCCTAAGCATTTACCATAACATTGATACATTTTCCTGCAGATTCCTGCGTTTAGTCAACGGACAATTTTGCAGATGTTAGCAGGTTGATTGCAGGTGGTTGACCCTGGAGGGGTAGAGGGCTCTCCGGGGTTGCTTTCAAGCACCATTTGTCATTGGGAGCCAGAAATGACACGCCGTCTGGGGGTCACCGCAGATAAGCAAGGAGTCTGGTCAGGGCAAACGATAAGCGCTTTGACGGATGGTTCTCGATCCGGGATAGATTCGTAATCGCTCATCCCAGCCAGCAGGCGCGCTGGCACATGGCTCGCTATCTTCTGACAAAATGCCTGGTCTTTCCTCGTCAGTCTCAAAAAATATAGGTCATGTTCTAGCGCGCCTGAGAATTGCGATCAGAAAACCGGAGCGCTAGGCGGAATTTGCGGAAGGCATCTGCGAGATTGATGTTTTTGACCTTGGCGAATTGTTCAAAAAGTGGATGGTTGCCTCATGAAAGTCTAGCTGACCGGGCGAGGTCGCAACTGAAGGAAAAGTGTGGAGAGACGCGATTGAACCCGTAGAATCCCGCGCGACGACGCAATGAGGCTTTTGCGCGCATTGGGGTCCGAGCCTGCCTCTTGTTCAGGTATATATATTGCTCGGGCGCATAGCGTTCCGGAATGTCAGCTGCACTTGTATCTCGAAAATTTGGTGAGGAGACCTTTCATTTCCTTGGAAAAAAAGTCTCTGTAGAAACTTCAGATCAAAAAATTTACAGTGGTACTCTTTCGGGCATTGATGACAAGCTTGATCTGGTACTTGACAACGTAGAGGGTCACGGCATCTTGAAGCTTATCTTAAACGGCACTTATGTCAAGGAGATTCGGCTCATGGAAAAGCCCTTTGATTTCAAGGCGCTTGCAGACAGGCTCTCCAGGGTCTTTCCCGGCCTCGTGAAAATAAGAGAGGATGTGGGCGCGATTATTGTCATGGACAAGATTAAGGTGACCCAGGCCGGCGTCGAAGAAGGTACGGGGCTTTCTGCAGACAGGGTAAAGGCAGTCTACGACGAGTTCATGAGAGATAGCAAGAAGCAGTAACGCAACCGTGCCAATTTTTGAAGTCCGACACAGCGACCTTGCAGCGCGGATCGGCAGGATAGAAACTCCGCACGGAACCTTTGAGACCCCGGCCTTTGTGCCGGTGGTCCACCCGGTAAAGCAGACGGTCAGCACGACTTTCCTGAAAAAGCTGGGCTTTGAATGCGTGATCACCAACGCATACATCACTCTCCGGCACTATGGCGATGAAGCCAGAAGCCGCGGGATACACGACATTATCGGTTATGACGGCTCTGTAATGACAGACTCGGGTGGTTATCAAGTGCTTGAATACGGTTCAGTGGAGGTAGATCCCGAGACAATGGCCCTCTTTGAGAGGGACATCAGGAGCGACATCCCAATCCCCCTTGACAAGCCCACCGGCTACGGGCTAGATCATTCCAAGGCATCAGAGTATGTAGAGACTACACTTGCCAATTGCAGGAAAACGCTAGACGCCGTCTCGCCACGGAGCGAAGGCAAGGACGGCGCGATATGGATAGGCCCGGTTCAGGGGGCAGAGCATTCCGACCTTGTCGAGCGTTCCGCCAAGGCTCTGGACCAGATGGGTTTTTCATTCCTTGCCCTTGGAAGTCCGGTCGAGGTAATGGAGGCGTACGAGTTTGCTGTTCTGGCTCGAATGATAGCTACGGCAAAGAGGTCGCTTTCCAGAGGCAAACCAATACACCTTTTTGGCGCCGGCCACCCTCTTACGATCTCACTTGCCGTCGCGCTTGGCTGCGATACCTTCGATTCGGCATCCTACATGCTTTACGCAAGGGAGGGCAGGTACATGCTACCGAACGGCACTGCGAGAATAGACGACCTGTCGTATCTCCCATGCCCTTGCCCCGTCTGCAACTCGTACAAGGCGGCCGAGCTGCGCGGGCTTCCAAACGACGAGAGAACCGTTGAGATAGCAAAGCACAACCTCAGCGTCCTAAAAGCCGAGGTCGATGCGGTCAAGCAGGCCATAATGGACGGGAGGCTGTGGGAGTACTGCATGGTAAAGGCAAGGGCGCACCCCAAGCTAATGGAGGCGGTCCGGCTGTTCCAGGACTTTGAGTTTCTTGCAGAAGGAACCGCGCTTTTCAAGGACAAGGCGGTGTTTCTCTACGAACCAATCGACCAGCACAGGCCAGAGGTCAGGCGGTTTCGTGAAGCGGTAGCCCGGTGCGCTGCGCGGGGCAAGAAAAAGCTGGTGCTGTGCCCAGAAGGCGAGCTGCATCCATTTTATTCAACGAGGATTTACGCCCAGCTGCGGAGGGCCTATCCGGATGGCCAGATATGCAGCTACAGCCCATTCCTTGGAATCATTCCGGCAGAAATCTCCGACGTGTATCCTGCCGCGCACAATGTCGCGGCACGCTCTCAATATTCCGCTTCAGATTTTCCAACGTTTGCAGACTCGCTGGCTCGGTATTTGGATTCAAATGGCTTTGAGGAGATTGTAATCGCAGCAGAGCGGGACGACTTTTTGAAACAGTCTATTGACCTTGTACTTGCTTCAAGGGACAATAGAATCAAAGTGTCGCAGCATGAGCGATAGCGGCTCGGAGAGCAGCATTTTCAAAAAGGCAGGAGAGCTTCAGAGACGGATGGCCGGAGAGGTCATAGCCTGCGATACAGAGCCGTCAAAGCTTGAAACCGTTTGCGGCTTTGACGCGTCATACTCTAATGGCATGGCGTATTGCTCTGCCACGGTCATAAAGAACCATGAAGCTTCAGGCGATTCTTTCCGCATTTTAGAAGCCATAGACAACCAAGTTCCCACCCCAGCCCCTTATGTGCCGGGCGTATTCATGCTGCGCGAGGGCCCGGTGGCGATACAGACAATTTCCAAGCTAAACACTAACTTTGATGCGGTAATGATAGACGGCCACGGCCTCCTGCATCCTCGCAGGTGCGGCCTTGCATGCTTTGTGGGATTGTCACTAGATAGACCCGCGGTCGGAGTCGCAAAGAGCCTCTTGTGCGGCAAGGAGCGCCAGGATCATTTTGTGGAATACAAAGGAGAAGTCCTGGGGTACGCTTTGGAGGCGCAAGGAAAAAAGCTGTTCGTAAGCGTGGGGCACAGAATGTCGCTTTCAACCGCGGTTTTGCTGGTGGAGAAGTTTATCAAGCCAGGCCAGCGTTCTCCCGAGCCGCTCCGTGTTGCGAATGAGAGGTCAAAACAGGCGTTAAAGCTGTCGAGAATTAATAAAAATAAGGGGCTCGGAATGCCCGAAACTAGGCCCTCGCGGTAATTGGCTGCTCTTCCACTTTCTCTAGCTCTGGCTCTTCGTCAAGTGGCACCGTGTTTTTGGCTTTTACCCTGCTCCTATAGTCAGTTGAGATATAGTCGCACATGCTGACTAGAGAGTGGCAGTCATCGTTGATAAGCTTTTTCGAATGGAATTCTGGAGTCAATAATTAGGTAAAAATGTAAAAAAAGGGACGGCTCGGATTTTTAACCTTCTTCCCAGCCCTTGTTGAAGACACCGTTCTTGTGGAGCGCCACTGGTTGGCCTGCGGTGTATTCCATTGGCCTCATCCAAAAGATCGCATGAGTCGGGCAGACACCTACACAGGCGCCGTCTGAGATGCATCTTTCTGGATAGAACACAAAGGCTTTACCCCTCTTCCATCCTTCGACTGGTTTTACTCTCAGTACGTCCGGACCAAGGGCGGTGCAAATCTCTACGCAGAGCGCACAGCCTAT